>DATFRE010000549.1:0-18537 GCA_035263545.1 Dongiaceae bacterium | reverse complement strand
CCTGAGTCCGGGCGCCCGGGTCCAGGTTGCGCCGCCCGCGCCAGCGGTAAAGGGCAGTTGACCATCACGGGCGCCAGCGGCCGAAGGGCGGCTTCATGAACATCTCCGAGACATTCATCCGCCGGCCGATTGCCACGGCCCTCATGATGCTGGCGGTGCTGGTCGCCGGCACGGGCGCCTATTTCCTCCTGCCGGTCGCAGCGCTTCCCAATGTCGATTTCCCAACCATCACCGTCTCCGCCCAGTTGCCGGGGGCGAGCCCGGACACCATGGCCTCCTCGGTAGCGACCCCGCTGGAGCAGCAGTTCGCCTCGATCCCGGGCCTCAGCGAGATGACCTCGAGCAGCGGGCTCGGCAGCACCTCGATCACCCTGCAGTTCGAGCTCTCCCGCAATATCGACGGCGCCGCCCAGGACGTGCAGACGGCGATCAATGCCTCGGGCGGGCTTCTGCCCTCGACGCTACCCAATCCCCCCACCTACCGGAAGACAAATCCCGCCGAGCGCCCGGTGCTCATCTATGCCGTCCATAGCGACGACCTGCCCATCTACAGGGTCGACGACTATGTCGGCACCATCCTGGCCCAGAAGCTCTCGACGGTCTCCGGCGTGTCTCAGGTCATCGTCGCCGGGCAGCAGACCTATGCGCCCCATATCCAGGTGAATCCCATGGCGCTCGCCTCGCGCGGCGTCGGGCTGGAGGATGTGCGCCAGGCCATCAGCAACGCGACCCTGGACGAGGCCAAGGGCACCCTGGAAGGGCACCAGCAGACCTTCACCCTCGACACCAACGACCAGCTCTTCGACGCCGGCGCCTATCGCCAGGTCATTGTCGCCTATCGCAACGGTGCGCCGGTACGCCTGCAGGATGTCGGCGACGTGGTGAACTCGGTCCAGCAGGCGCGCATCGGCGCCTGGTTCAACAACAAGAAATCGGAGCTGCTGCTGATCCAGCGCGAAGCCGGCGCCAATACCATCGCCGTGGTCGATTCCATCAAGGCGATGCTGCCCCATCTCCAGGAATCGATCCCGCCGACGGTCAAGATCGATCTCGTGTCCGACCGGTCCCAGACCATCCGGGCCTCGGTGGCCGATGTCGAGAAGACGCTTCTGATCACCATCGCGCTCGTGGTCATGGTGATCTTCATCTTCCTGCGCCATCTCTGGGCGACGGTCATTCCCAGCGTGACCGTGCCGCTCGCGCTGGTGGGCACCTTCGGTCTGATGTATGCCGTCGGCTACAGCCTCGACAATCTGTCGCTGATGGGCCTCACCATCGCCGTCGGCTTCGTGGTCGACGATGCCATCGTCATGATCGAGAACATCGTGCGCTATCTCGAGGAGGGCATGCGCCCCTTCGAGGCGGCGATCAAGGGGGCCGGGCAAATCGGCTTCACCATCATCTCCATCACCTTCTCTCTTGTCGCCGTCTTCATCCCGCTGCTCTTCATGGGCGGCATCGTGGGCCGGCTGTTCCATGAATTCGCGGTCACGGTCACCATGGCGGTGATGGTCTCGGCCTTCGTCTCGCTCACCCTGACACCGGTCATGTGCGCTCTCTTCCTGAAGCGCGAGAGCGAGCAGAAGACGAACCGTCTCAGCCGCGGGGCGGAGCATGTCTTCCAGGCGGTGCTCGCTGGCTACGACCGGGGGTTACGCTGGGTGCTGTCGCATCAGCCGCTGATGCTGGTGCTCACCCTCGGGCTCATCGTGCTTACCGGTTATCTCTACCTCGCCATTCCGAAGGGCTTCTTTCCGCAGCAGGATACGGGCTTCATCTTCGGCCAGGCCGAGGCGCGGGAGGATATCTCCTTCGAGGCCATGGCCGCACTCCAGCATCGTCTCGCGGCCATCATAGAGCGCGACCCGGCGGTCTCGGACGTGGTCGCCTTCGCCGGCGCCACCGGCGGCAACGCGACCGAGAACACGGCCCGCATGTTCATCCAGCTGAAGCCCTTCGATCAGCGCGACGTCAGTGCCGACCGGGTGATGCAGCGCCTGCGCCCGAAGGTCGCGGCGGTGCCGGGGGTGCGCTTCTACATGCAGGCAGGGCAGGACATCAATGTGGGCGGACGCCTCGCCCGCACCCAGTACCAGTACACCCTCACCGACACCAACAGCCAGGAGCTGAACCATTGGGCGCCCCTCATCGAAGGCGCCATGGCCAAGCTTCCGGAGCTGCAGGACATCGCCTCCGACCAGCAGGTCGCCGCCCCGCATCTCTCCGTCGATATCGACCGCGACCTCGCCTATCGCATGGGGCTCTCGCTCGGCCTGATCGACCAGACCCTCTACGACGCCTTCGGCCAGCGCCAGATCGCGACCATCTATACCTCGACCACCCAGTACAAGGTCATCCTCGAGGTCCAGCCGCAATTCCAGGCCGATCAGTCCGCGCTGGACAACCTCTTCATCCGCGGCCCCACGGGCGCCCAGGTGCCGCTCAGCGCCGTGGCCCATTTCACGCCCAAGGTCGAGCCGCTCTCGGTCAACCATGAGGGCCAGTTCCCGGCAGTCACGCTCTCCTTCAACCTGGCCCCGGGCGTCTCCCTCGGCCAGGCGGTGGACAAGATTCAGGCGCTGGAAACCTCGCTCCGGGTGCCACCGACCCTGGACGGCGCCTTCCAGGGCACGGCGCAGGCCTTCCAGTCATCGCTCAGCTCGACGCCACTCCTGGTCGCCGCTGCAATTTTCGCCGTCTATGTCGTGCTGGGCATGCTCTATGAGAGCTTCATCCACCCGATCACCATCCTCTCGGCCCTGCCTTCGGCCGGCGTCGGCGCGCTCTTGATGCTGCTGCTGTTCGGCTATGACCTCAGCGTCATCGCCCTGATCGGCATTATCCTCCTGATCGGCATCGTCAAGAAGAACGCCATCATGATGATCGACTTCGCCCTCGAGGCGGAGCGCAAGGAGGGCAAGTCGCCCCTGGAGGCGATCCACCAGGCCTGCCTGCTGCGCTTCCGCCCCATCATGATGACGACCATGGCCGCCCTCTTCGGCGGCCTGCCCCTGGCGCTGGGCCATGGCGCAGGCGCCGAGTTGCGCCAGCCGCTTGGCATCGCCATCGGCGGCGGACTTCTCGTCTCCCAATGGCTGACGCTCTACACGACGCCGGTCATCTATCTCTATCTGACCCGGCTGGGGCAGTGGCTGAGCGGGGCCAAGGCCCAGACCCCGCGCCAGCGCCGGGTGGCGCTGCGCGTCGTCGAGGCCAAGGCGGAAGGCCGGCGGCGTTAGGGCAATCCTCTCTTTCGCCGAGGATCAGCGGGCTCGAGTCTCATCGCCCGGCGACGGTCATTCCCTCGATGCGGGTCGTCGGCGCGTTGGTGGCGTAGCGGAAGACGAGGTCGTTCGCCGGCGTCAGGTTCAGGAACATGTCCTTCAGATTGCCGGCGATGGTGATCTCTGAGACGGGATAGGCGATCTCTCCCTTCTCGATCCAGAAGCCGGCCGCACCCCGGCTGTAGTCGCCGGTGACGTTGTTGACGCCGAAGCCGATGAGCTCGGTGCAATAGAAGCCGCTGGCGATATCCGCGATCAGCTCCCGGGGGCTCAGCCGGCCGGGCTCGAGATGCAGGTTTCGCGTTGCGGGGCTCGGCGGACCGGATGTGCCGCGGCTCGCATTGCCGGTGCTCTTGAGGCCGAGCTGGCGGGCCGAGCGCAGATCCAGAACCCAGGTCGTCAGCACCCCATCCTCCACCAGCTTCCGCCGCTGGGTGGGCAGACCTTCGCCGTCAAACGGGGCGGAGCGCAGGCCCCGGGGGCGAAGCGGATCCTCGACGATGTCGAGGCCTTCGGGTAGCACGCGCTGGCCCAGCTTGTCCTTGAGGAAGCTGACCCCCCGCGCGATCGAGGCGCCGTTGACGGCGCCCGCCAGATGCCCCACCAGCCCATTGGAAATGCGGGGGTCGAAGACAACGGGTACCTTGACGGTCGCCACCTTGCGCGGATTGAGGCGCCGGACCGCCTTCTCGCCGGCGCGCCGGCCCACCAAAGCGGGATCTTCCAGCTCGCTGGCATGGACCACCGAGGAGAAATCGTAGTCCCGCTCCATGGCCGTGCCCTCGCCGGCGATCACCGCGACCGAGATGCCCGAATGGGAGAGCGCATAGCCCTGGCGAAAGCCGTTGCTGGCGGCGAGCGCGATGCGGCTCCGGCCCCAGGAGGCCTCCGCCCCTTCCGAGTTGGTGACTCCCGGCACCGCGCGCGCGGCCGCTTCGCCGACCCGCACCCGCTCGATCAGGGTCTCGGTCGCCGGCTCCTCGGCATCTGAGAGATCGAGATCCGGGATGCTGGTGGCGATGTCCCCGGGATCGGCGATGCCGCAGAAGGGATCTTCCGGCACGACTTTGGCCATCGCCACGGCGCGGGAAGCGAGGTCGTTCAGCGCGCGGGTCGAAAAATCCGTCGAGGAGGCGATGGCCTGGCGTTTGCCGATAAAGACCCGAAGGCCCAGATCCTGACCCTCGGCGCGCTCCAGCTTCTCTGGCCGCCCCAGCCGCTCGGCAACGGTCAAGGAAGCCCCTTCCACCAGCAGCGCATCGGCGGCGTCCGCCCCCGCCTTGCGGGCGCGGCTGAGCAGGTCGTCGAGGAGATCGAGGGAACGGGCGATGGACATGGCGGGGACCTGTAGGACGGAAAACGGGAGGCTGGCGAGGGCGGAGACTATCGGATCACAGATGGGTCGGCTGGGGCCATGGTTCAATCGAGAGGCCAGCGATCGAGGCTCAGCCGGAAGACCGGCAGCGCGCGGCCCGGATCGACCTCCGAGGGCATGGCGCCCGCAGGCTCGGCGCCCATGCGGCGATAGAAGCCGGCGGCATGGGGATCGCCGACCACGATCATGGATCGATGACCGGCATGGCGTGCCTCGCTCACCGCATCCTCCCACAGCGCACGCCCGATGCCGCTGCCGATGGCCTCGGGCCTGACGAAGAGATGGCTGAGGCCGACGCCCGCTTCCTCGGGCTCGAAGCCATAGAAGCCCAGGATCTCCCCCGTCCGTCCCTCCGCCAGGCGGAAGAGGCGCTCGCGGATCATCCCGGCATCGATGGTGAGCGCGGCCCGGCATCGGGCCATGAAGCTCGCCGGATAGCCCCAATGGGCCTTGGCCGCCAGCGCGAGCTCGGTCAGCGCCGCCGCCTCCGCCGGGCGCGCCGCGCGAATCCGGGCTAGCGCCAGATCGGCTTGCCGCTGCCGGGAAGGCCCAGGCTTGGCCATTTCTTCGTCACCGCCTCGACCACATTCTCGCTCATGCGGATCTTGCGGCCCCATTCGCGCCTGGTCTCAGGTGGCCATTTATTGGTGGCATCGAGCCCGATCTTGCTGCCGAGCCCGGATTCCGGGCTGGCGAAATCGAGATAGTCGATGGGCGTTCCCTCCACCAGGGTGATGTCGCGCGCCGGATCCATGCGGGTCGAAATCGCCCACATCACATCCTTCCAACTGCGCGGGTCGATATCGTCATCCACCACGATGACCCATTTCGTGTACATGAACTGCCTTAGGAAGGACCAGACACCCATCATCACTCGCTTGGCATGGCCGGGATAGGCCTTGCGCATGGAGACGACGGCGATCCGATAGCTGCAGCCTTCCGGCGGCAGATAGAAATCGACGATCTCCGGGAACTGCTGGATCAGCAGGGGCACGAAGACCTCGTTCAGGGCCTCGCCGAGGATCGAGGGCTCATCCGGGGGCCGGCCGGTGAAGGTCGAGAGATAGATCGGCTGGCGGCGCATGGTGACGGCGCTGATGGTGAAGACCGGAAAGCGCTCGACCGCGTTGTAATAGCCCGTGTGATCGCCATAGGGCCCTTCCTCGCCGTACTCGTCGAGGGCGACATGACCCTCGAGCACGATCTCCGCCTCCGCCGGCACTTTGAGGGGCACGGTCTTGCAGTCCACCAGCTCGACCTTCGCACCGCGCAGGAGCCCGGCGAACTGGTATTCCGAGAGCGTGTCCGGCACCGGCGTCACCGCCGCGAGAATGGTGCCGGGATCGGCGCCGATGACGGCGGCGGCGGGCAGCGGCTCGGGCCGTTGCTGCTTCCAGCGCGCGTGATGCTGGGCGCCGCCGCGATGCTTCAGCCAGCGCATCAGCGTGGTGTTCCGCCCGGTCACTTGCATGCGGTAGATGCCGAGGTTGAAGCTGTCGGCCTTGTCGCCGGCCGGATCGGGGCCCTGGGTCACCACCAGCGGCCAAGTGATGAGCGGGGCCGGCTCGCCGGGCCAGCAGGTCTGAATCGGCAGGCGGGCGAGATCGATATCGGCCCCTTGGAGCACCACCTCCTGGCAGGCGGCACTGCCGACGGTCTTGGGCCGCATCGACATGACGCTCTTCACCAGCGGCAGCATGTCGAGGGCTTCGCGCCAGCCGCCCGGCGGCTCGGGCTGCTTCAGGAAGGCTAGCGTCTCGCCCAGTTCCCGCAGCTGGTCGGGACGGCGCTCCATGCCGGCGGCGACGCGCCCGACGGTGCCGAAGAGATTGACCAGCACCGGCATGTCGTAACGCTGCCCCCCGGGGCCGACCACATTCTCGAACAGCACCGCCGGCCCCCCCTCGGCCAGGAGGCGGGTCTGGATCTCCGTCATCTCGAGATGGGGGCTGACCGGCGCCTTGACCCGCACCAGCCCGCCCTCGCGCTCCAGGCGCTCGATGAAATCGCGGAGGGATCGATAGGGCATGAGCGGCGGCCGCGAGCTATTCTGGACGAAGCTATCTTTGGCAGAGAGGCCGCGCCCTGCGCAAGTTCCCCGCGGAATTCGAGGAGATGCTGAGCGCCAAGGGGCGCCGCCTCCTGGCCGGGGCCTCCTCGCTCTCAGGCGCGCTGGCCGATCCGCGCCGGCGCTTCCTCGCCGCCGACGGACTCCTCGATCCCCATCGCGCCGAGGCGGGGCGCCTTCTGCTGGAGCGCCATCTGCTGCCCCATCTGGCGCGCATCGACCATCCCATCCCACCCGAGGCAACCTGGGAGATGACGGAGAACTATGCCGAGCTCCTGCCCAAATGCGCCCGGGTCTCGACCGCCACCTTCGAGCGCCGCCGTGGCCATGCCTTCGAGGCGGCGGCGCGAATCGGGCTCGCCACCATGCTACGCTCGGCGAGCTTCCACGCCTTTGCCGAGCGTCTCGCCGGCCAGGCGCTCGCGCGGCGCTGGGGCATCCAGGCGCTCTGCTATGGGCCGGGCGACTATGCCGGGCCGCATAACGACCATCACCCGGAGGAGCCGGAGGCACGCCGGGGCTATGTCGACATTCATCTGACGCTGACCAGCCCGGCGGTGGCTGAGCAATGGCTCGTCTATGCGGTGAGCGGCCATTTCAGCCGCATCGAGAGGGCGGCACGCACGGGCCGCATCACCGCCTATCGCCTGCCGCTCTGGCACTACACCACGCCGCTGGTCGCCCGGCGCGGCCGCGAGGCCGAGGCCCGGCGCTGGGTGCTTCTAGGGACCTTCCTCTACGGCTGAGAGGGGCTAGAGCATGGTTCTCGTGAGTGAACCATGCTCTTAAGTCCGGGCGGCGCTTGAGCGTAACAACTGTAAAAGCTAGAGCGATTCGGCCTTTGGCGGAAACGCTCCAGGCAAATGGCCACCCGCCGCTCGCACGGCTGCCCTGTAGATGCGCTCAGAGCGATAGGCGCCGTATTTGGGCATCGCCTCCGCCGGACAGGCCCGCATGCCCTTGCCGTGCGGCAGGATCTTGAAGCAGCGCCCCTCGCGATCCATGAAGGGGATGACCTGGCGGCGGCGAGAGAAGATCCGGCGCAATGTGGCCGAATACTGCTTGTGAACCTCGAACTCGCCCGGATCGACCCTGAACATGTACTCATAGGCGGCGATGAACTGCCGGCGGAACTCGGCGTCGACCACGGCGAAGTTCGAGATCACCCAGCAGCGGTCGATGAAGGTCCAGTGGATCGAGAGCCCGATGAAGGCACCCTTGGGGTCGATATAGGGAAAGAAGGGGAAGGAGCGGCAGGCGAGGGTGCGGTTGTCGCGCTCGCAATGGCGCACGCCCTTGCATTCGATGGCAAGACAGCTCTTGTGGAGATCGCCGACGATTGTCTTGCCGGCCCGGTCGTTGGGGCGATAGCGATGCCAGAGCTTGGTGCGGCGGCGCAGCAGGTCCCATTCTGCCCGGTCGACCACGGGAATGGCATGCTCGGTGGAGCAGCAAACCGGCTCTCCCCCGTTCAGAGGTGAGCAATGCCGGCCGCAGTCATAGCGCGAGATCGGCGCCTGGAACATCTCATAGATCCGGGCGAAGTCCTCCGGCCGCGCTGAGGCTGTTGTCATTCGATGCCATTCTCCATCCTGGCTTCCCCGGATCCAACCCGATGCTGGCCGGGCCGCGCGGCGAAATCGCCGCGAGGGCGAGGACTATAATCCGCGGCGGGGAGCCGTGGCTATCGCAGGGGCAATATCGTGATCGAAGCATCTTTCCGCCGCCTCTCTTGCCGGCGCGCCCGCATGAACTATGATTCCACTACCTCAACGGAGGAGGGGAATGGCTCAGTACTGGGTGGTCGGCGGCGAGTACGCTGATACGACCTTCGAACGAATCGCCGGCGGCCGGGCGGAAGAGCGCATCGGTCCTTTCGACAGCTACGAGGCGGCGAAGGCGGTCTGGCAGGCCAGAGCCTGGGCAACCGTGGACAATGCCCAGACACGCTATCGGATCGAGGAGGACGGAAGCGATCTGCGCTATTGGGTGGTCGGCTGCTCCTACAAGGATACGCGTTTCTCGGAGCCCGCCGACCAGCACGGCGAGCGCTGGTACGGTCCCTTCGACAGCTATGAGGCGGCCAAGGCTGAGTGGCAGCGCCTTGCCTGGGCCACGGTCGACGATGCCCATGCGCGCTTCCGCATCGAGCGGCGGCTGGAGCGTCGGGGGTTCGGGACCTGAAAGAAGCGGCTTCGCAGTCCGACGGCGGACGCGCTGTCCGCGGCCGGCAGGGTCAGCCCTGCGGCTCGAGAGCGAGGTTCTTGTAGTAGCTCTTGTCGAAGCCGTAGCCGAACCGCCGCATGGTCGCCCCGCATACATCGCCGAACATGGCGATCTGATCGCTCGACCAACCGGTTTCGGTCAGTGCCGGGATTTCGAAGTAGTCGGTCGCCGTTCGCTGTGGATGGACGTGCTGCAGATAGAGATTCCGTCTCGTCTTCTTCCAAGTCCAGAAAGAGGCCCACCCGCCTGGCGATCCGTTTCGGATCGAGCAGAATCTCCCGCTGATTCGATCTCGATATAGCGGCCGGCGAGGACGGATTTCTTCTCGTCCCTGACCCGCATGATCTCGGTCCAGTCAATGCAATGAGAAAACTGCTGGTTCGCCAGCTTGCGGATGGGCAACACTCTCTTAATAGATGCAGAGTGCCTGCGGCTGGGTCTGCGTCAGGAGGTCGTGCCGGGCGAGGGGAAGGGGACAGTACGCTCCAGGGCGCCCGCTCCCTCAAGGGTGGCGCGCTCCTCCTGGAACAGGCGTACCAGGGAATCCATCACCGCGCGGACCCGCGGCAGGTCCCGCAGGTCGCGATGGACCAGCAGCCACTGGTCGGCCGTGACCTCCCGCAGAGGCGCGCCGAGGCGGCTCAGCGCCGGATCCGCATCGCCCAGATAGCAGGGGAGCAGGGCGATCCCGGCGCCGGCGGCGACCGCCTGCTGGAGGACGAGCCAGTTGTTCACGCGCACGGCGGGCCGCGCACCTTCCAGCAGCTCCAGCACCCAGCTCTGGCCCGGCATGTAGTTATGGTCGTCGTCGAAACCGATCCAGGTGAAACGGCGGAGCGCCTCCCGCGAGGGGCGCTGAGCCTGCCGTCCGGCCAGGTCATGACCAGCGCCGGCATAGACCGCATAGGCAGCGCTGCCGAGCCGCCGGGTCACGATGCTCCCGAGATCGGGCACCTGTTCGCGGATCAGGAGATCGGCCTCGCGGCGCGAGAGATTGGCCAGCATATGGCTCGCGACCAGCTCGATCTCGATACATTGCAGCTTATGGCGCAGCCGCGGCAGGCGGCTGGCGATGAAGGCGGTCATGGCCTCGCCGGCAGAGAGCCGTACCGTGCCGTGGACCGTGTCGCCGAGTCCGGCGCTCCGGCGATGCAGGGATTCCGCGGCCCGCTCCATGGCCGTGGCATCCTCCAGCAATCCCTCGCCGGCCGCCGTGAGCACGAATTTGTCCGGCAGGCGATCGAAGAGCCGGGCGCCGAAGCTATCCTCCAGCGCCTTGACCCGCCGTGACACGGTGGGATGGCTGACCTCGAGGCGGCGCGCCGCTGCTGTCAGGCTGCCTTCCCGCGCAAGCGTCAAGAATACCCGCAGATCGTTCCAATCGGCGTCCATGGCAGGCTTTCCGGTTTTGATCTGTACAACAATGTACAGTTGCTCTTCGCCTTTGTCGAATGCCGAACATCTGCGTTCAGGCTAGACTGGCCTCGGAAGGTTGGTCGAAGGAGTCCGGCATGCATTTCGAGCCACGCCTGTGGCAGTTCACCGAGGGCTTGCGCCTGCGCATCCTGGGGGCAACCCTCATCGGCCTCCTCGCGGTGGGCCTGGGCATCGCCCGCCTCGCACTGCTCGGCTGGCTCATCGGCCAGGTCTTCGCCGGCCGGGCTCTCCCGGACCTCCTGCTGCCCATTCTCGCCATCGCCGTGGTCATGGTACTTCGCGGCCTCGCCGAGCACTGGCGGGTGGAGGTGGCCCACCGGACGGCAGCGCGGGTACAGAAGACCTTGCGCCGGGCGGTCTATGACCGGATCGCGGCGCTTGGCCCCGGAACAGTGGCGCGGCGGCGGTCCGGCGCGCTCACCCTCTCTTTGATCGAGGGAGTGGAACAGCTCGAGGTCTATTTCGGCCAGTTCCTGCCGCAGTTCCTCATCTCGCTTCTGGCCCCACTTCTGATCTTCGCCGTCATCGCCTTCCTCGATCTGCCGGTGGCGGCCGTGATGCTGGTCTTCGCCCTCCTCGCGCTCTTCGCGCCGGCGATCTGGCATCGGCGCGATGTCGCCAATTCCCTCGGCCGGCAGGAATCCTATGCCGCCTTCGCGGCCGAGTTCCTGGATTCGATCCAGGGCCTCGCCACCCTCAAGGCCTTCGGCCAGAGCAAGGCGCGCGCCGACAAGCTAGAGAGCCAGGCCCGCGATCTATTCCAGCGCACCATGTGGGTGCTCGGCACCAATGTGGCGGCGCGCGGCATCACCGACAGCTCCATCGCCTGCGGCGCGGCGGCGGCACTCGCGCTGGGCGCATGGCGCGTCGAGACGGGGGCCATGGGGCTGACGGCCCTGCTGGTGATCCTGATGCTGGGGGTCGAGATCTATCGCCCGATGCGCGAGCTCCGCTCCGTGCTGCATCAGGGCATGGTCGGCATGTCCGCGGCCCAGGGCATCTATAGGATTCTGGACGATGAGCCCGATGTGCCCGACGCGCCACCCGCGGCACTCGATGCGCCGCTCTCGCCCGACATCGCCTTCGAGAATGTATCCTTCCACTATCTGGGCGCCAGGCGCGGGGTGCTGAACGGGCTCGACTTTCGCATCGCCGCCGGCGAGCGCACTGGCCTGGTCGGCCCTTCGGGCGGCGGCAAGTCTTCGATCCTGCGGCTCCTGCTGCGCTTCTACGACCCGGATCAAGGGCGGGTGACCCTGGGCGGTCATGACCTGCGCGAGCTCTCCTTCCGGCAGATCCGCTCCCTCATCTCGGTGGTGAATCAGGACAGCTTCCTCTTCCACGGCACGGTGGAGGAGAACATCCGCATGGGCCGGCCCGAGGCGAGCGCCGCCGAGGTCGAAGCCGCCGCGCGCGCCGCCAATATCCACGGCTTCATTTCGAGCCTGCCCCAGGGCTATGCCACGGTCATCGGCGAGAAAGGCATCAAGCTCTCCGGTGGCCAGCGCCAGCGCGTCGCCATCGCCCGCGCGCTTCTGCGCGACGCGCCGATCCTCCTGCTCGACGAGGCGCTCTCCGCCGTGGATGCGGAGAACGAGGCCGTGATCCAGCAGGCTCTCGATCGCCTGATGCGCGGCCGCACGACCCTGATCCTTGCCCATCGGCTTTCCAGCGTCATCGGCTGCGACCGCATCCTCGTGCTCGACGGGGGGCATATCGCCGAGAGCGGCAGTCATGGGAGCCTGATGCGATCCTCCGGCGTCTATGCCCGGCTCATGGCCGAGCAGGCCCGGGAATCGGCTCCCGCCGAGGCCGTCGAGGAATCCGAGGTTCCGCGGGTGGAGGCCATCGCCGATGGCGAGCACGGTGCCGCGACCCCGCTGACCGAGGGCATCATCAAGGCCGAGGGTCTCAGCTGGCCGCAGCTCACCCTCGAGCTGATGAAGCTGGTGCTGCCCTGGAAGGGCCGCCTCACCATCACCTTTCTTCTCGGCGTGCTCCGGGTCATCGCCTTCATTGGCGTCGGCGCCCTCAGTGCCATGGCGGTGCTGGCTCTGAAGCATGGCGAGCCTCTCGGCCCCTGGCTCTGGGCGCTGGCGGTCGTGGCGCCGCTTTCGGGCCTGCTGCATTGGCTCGAATCCTGGATCGCCCACGACATGGCCTTCCGGCTTCTGGCCGAGATGCGGATCGCGCTGTTCCGCAAGCTCGATGCGCTGGCGCCGGCCTATCTGGTGCGCCGGCGCACCGGGGATCTGATGGCGCTGGCGACACATGACGTGGAGATGGTCGAGTATTTCTTCGCCCATACCGTGGCTCCCGCCTTCGTCGCCATCCTGGTGCCGGCGGTGGTGCTGGCGGTGCTGGCGGTCGCGAGCCCGTGGATCGCGCTCGCGCTGCTGCCCTTCCTTCTGGCGGTTGCCCTCAGCCCCTTCCTGATGCGCGGGCGGGTCGACCGCCTGGGTTCGCAGGCGCGCGAGGCCTCCGGCGAGCTCGGCGCCTTCGCGGTCGATTCGGTGCAAGGCCTGGCGGAGATCGTGGCCTTCCAGCAGGAGGCGGCGCGCGGGCACCATCTCGATATGCTTTCCGATCGCATGATCGCGCTGCGCCTGCCCTTCTATGGCGAGCTCAGCCTGCAGCAGAGCCTGCTGGAAATCCTGACCGGTCTCGGCGGTCTCGCCGTGGTCGTGGCGGGTGCCATAGTCGCGGGCCAGGGCGGGGTCGATCCCGCTTTGCTGCCGCTATTGACGATTCTCGCCATGGCGGCCTTCCTGCCGGTCTCCGAGATCGCCCAGATCGGCCGGCAGCTGGCCGATACCCTGGGCGCGACCCGGCGGATCTACGGCCTGACCCAGGAGCCGGTGGTGGTGCGCGACGGACCCGGCGTCGAGCCGCGGTCCGGTCCGGCGGCGCTCGGCCTCCGCGACGTCCGCTTCACCTATCCGGGGCAGAGCCGCCCGGCGCTGCGCGGGGCAAGCTTCGATATCCCCGCCGGCAAGACCCTTGCCCTGGTGGGCACCTCGGGCGCGGGCAAGACGACGACGGCCCAGCTGCTGATGCGCTTCTGGGATCCGGAGCGGGGCAGCATCACCCTCAACGGTGCCGATCTCAGGGAGTACCGCCTGGACGAGCTGCGCCGGCAGATCGCGCTGGTAGCTCAGGACACCTATCTCTTCAACGATACGCTCCGCCGCAACATCCTGATCGCCCGGCCGGAGGCGAGCGAGGCGGAGCTCGATGCCGCGATCGGCCACGCCTCTCTCGCCGAGCTGGTGGAGAGCCTGCCCGACGGGCTCGAATCCGAGGTGGGCGAGCGCGGCACCAGCCTCTCCGGGGGCCAGCGCCAGCGGGTCGCCATTGCGCGCGCCTTCCTCAAGGATGCCCCGGTCCTGATTCTCGACGAGGCGACTTCTCATCTCGATGCGGTGAACGAGCAGGCCGTGCGCCGCGCTCTCGATCTGCTGCAGGCGGACCGCAGCACGATCGTCATCGCTCATCGCCTCTCCACCATCCGCGATGCCGATGTGATCGTCGTGCTGCAGGAAGGCCGGGTGATGGAGGTGGGCGATCATGCGAGCCTTCTGGCGCGGGGCGGGCTCTATGCCCAGCTCGTCTCCCGCCAGCTCGCCGCGGCCCATATGGCGGCGGCGCAGTAAGTCAGGCCGCGCGCTCCCAGCGCCAGACGACCGTCTCGCGCAGCGTGCAGTATTCCAGCTCCAGGCTGGTGGGCACCTGATAGCGGGCGATCTCCCTGAGGCCCGAGCCTGGCAAATAGCTGCGTCCGGGATCGCCGATCAGGACGAGCCGGCCCGCATTCGCGAGCTCGGTGAACCAGGCGGCGACGCGCTCGGCCATGGGACGCTCGTAGCAGACATCGCCGGCGAGGATCACATCCCAATCGCTGGGCCAATCACCGGGCGATCCCAGGATGTCCTCCTCGATGAGAGCGACATTCACGCCATTGGCATCCGCGTTGAGAGCGATGGCCGCGCGCGCGAAGGGATCGATATCTGCCGCAGCGACGGCGCTGGCGCCGGCCATGGCGGCGGCGATGGCGGAGAGCCCGCTGCCGGCGGCGAAGTCGAGCACACGCCGGCCGGCGACGAGCTCCCGGTGATCCAGCAAGTGGCGAGTCAGGGCCTGGCCGCCGGGCCAGGCGAAGGCCCAGTAGGGCGGCGGCAGGCCGTGGCGCGCGAGATCGGCTTCCGTGGCCTGCCAGATGGGCAGGATCTCGCTCGCCAGATGAAGCCGGATCTCCGGCACCAGCGGCGGCGCCGAGATGGCGGTCTCGGCGCGGATGAAGGCCGAGGGGTCGCTCACGCGAGGCGTCCCAGAACGATGCCGATGAGGAGAATCCAGCCCAGCCAGCGATTGCTACGGAACTTGGCCAGGCAATCCGCGGGGTTGTCGAAGTCGACCGTGGCGATCTGCCAGGCAAGATGGCCCGCGACTCCGATCAGTGCCAGCCAGGCGAAGAGCCCGAGGCCTGCGGCGGGAATCATCGCCGCCAGCAGGAGCGTCGTCGCCACGGCAAAGGGAACGAGCCAGCGCCGAGTCGCCGCGCCGAACTTGAGCGCCGTCGAGCGAACGCCGATCAGCGCGTCGTCCTCCTTGTCCTGATGCGCATAGATCGTGTCGTAGACGAGGGTCCAGGCGATGCCGGCGGCGTAGAGCAGGAGCGGGGCGGAATCGAGTCGATCCTTTGCGGCCGCATAGCCCATGAGCGCGCCCCAGTTGAAGGTGAGCCCGAGAAAGGCCTGGGGCCAATAGGTAACACGCTTCATGAACGGATATGTGACGATCAGCGCGAGCGAGGCGACGCCGAGGGCGATGGCAAGCGGCGATAGTTGCAGCAGGATGACAAGGCCGATGGCGAGCTGCAGCGCCAGGAAAGCGAAGGCGCGCGGCATCGAGATCGCGCCGCTGGCGATGGGCCGCCCCGCTGTGCGCGTCACCTTGCGATCGAAGTCGCGATCGGCCATGTCGTTGATCGTGCAGCCCGCGCCCCGCATGACCAACGCGCCGATGGCGAAGAGGATCAGCAGACGCAGGCTGGGGCCGCCGCCCGTCGGTGCGGCGAGCGCGATGGACCACCAGCCGGGGAAGAGGAGCAGCCAGGTTCCGATCGGCCGGTCGAGACGTGCCAGGCGGCAATAGGGCCGAACTCCTGCCGGCACCAGCCGGTCGACCCAGTCGCCCCGGCGGATATCGGTGAAGGAGCTGCTCGAATTGGCGCTGGCCATCGGGCCTCGGCTTGTCTGATGCGAGGGATTAGTTTAGGACCGCCGCGCAATCCAAGGCCAATTGAATCGACCAATCGAACGCGAGATGTGGGGTGCCGGGACGGATGCAAACGAGATGATTCCGCGTCTCTATGTGGAGGCGCCGCTTGCCGCGGGTGTCGCGATCACTCTCGATGCGGCGCGCGGCCATTATCTGCGCCATGTGCTGCGCCGCGAAGCGGGCGCCACGGTCCTGTTGTTCAACGGCCGCGACGGCGAGTGGCAAGCCGCCATCGAGGACTTCGCCAAGGCCGGGACGCGGCTTGCCGTCGAGCGCCAGACGCTGCCGCAACGCTTCGGCCCCGACCTCTGGCTCGTCTTCGCACCGGTGAAGCGCGAGCGCATCGATCTCCTGGCCGAGAAGGCGACCGAGCTTGGCTGCCGGCGGCTCCGGCCGATCTTCACCCAGCACACCGTCGTGAGCCGGGTCAATCGCGAGCGTCTCGCCGCCCATGCCGTGGAGGCCGCCGAGCAGACCGAGCGGCTGGACGTCCCCGAGGTTGATGAGGCCAGGCGCCTCGGCGAGGTTCTCGATGGCTGGCCGGCGGCGCGCCGCCTCCTGGTCTGCGCCGAGTTCGGCCATGCGCTCCCCATCGCCGAGGCTCTGGCGGGGATGCCACACGAGGCGCCCCCCTCTTTCACGCCTTGGGCCGTCATGACGGGACCGGAGGGCGGCTTTGCGTCCAGCGAGCTTGACCACCTGCGGAAACTGCCATTTGTTACGCCCGTCGGCCTGGGGCCACGCGTGCTCAGGGCCGATACGGCTGCGATCGCGGCCCTTGCCTGCTGGCAGGCTCTTCTCGGCGACGGCCGGGAACGCCCGCCGGCAAGGTGATTCTTTTGTGCATTCCTGAAACCGAGAGGTTGGGCTTGAGATGTCGGCTCCTCCCAAGTCGCAAGGCGAACCGATCACCCACAAGCGCCAGCTCGTGGAATATCTGGCGAAGGGATGCAAGCCGCGCGAGCAATGGCGCATCGGCACCGAGCATGAGAAGTTCGCCTTCGACCTGAAGACCCTGCGCCGTCTGCCCTATGACGGGCCAAAAGGCATCGGCGCGCTGCTGAAGGGGCTCGAGCGCTTCGGCTGGCAGCCGGTGGAAGAGGACGGCAACGTCATCGCGCTTTCCTGCGGGGGCTGCAACATCACGCTGGAGCCGGGGGGGCAGTTCGAGCTCTCCGGCGCACCCGTCGAGACCATCCACAAGACTTGCGACGAGGTGCAGACCCATCTGAAGCAGGTCAAGGAAATCGGTGCCGAGCTCGGCACCGGCATGCTGGGCATGGGCTTCGATCCCAAATCCACCCGCGCCGAGGTGCCCTGGATGCCCAAGGGCCGCTACAAGATCATGCGCGAGCAGATGCAGCGCCGCGGCAGCCTCGGCCTCGACATGATGCTGCGCACCTGCACGGTGCAGGTGAACCTCGATTTCGAGAGCGAGGTCGACATGGTGCGGAAGCTGCGCACCAGCCTGGCGCTGCAGCCGCTCGCCACCGCCCTCTTTGCCGATTCACCCTTCACCGAGGGCAAGCCCAACGGCTTCCAGAGCATGCGCAGCCATGTCTGGACCGATACCGATCCCGACCGCACCGGCATGCTGCCCTTCGCCTTCGAGCCCGGTATGGGCTTCGAGCGTTATGCCGATTACATGCTCGACGTGCCGATGTATTTCGTCTACCGCGACGGCCTCTACCTCGACGTCGCCGGCCAGTCCTTCCGCGATTTCCTCGCCGGCAGGCTGCCGGGACTGCCGGGCGAGATCCCGAGCATGGGCGATTGGGTCAATCATCTGACCACCGCCTTTCCCGAGGTGCGCCTGAAGCGCTTTCTCGAGATGCGCGGCGCCGATGGCGGCCCCTGGGACCGGCTCTGCGCCCTGCCGGCGCTCTGGGTCGGGCTGCTCTATGACAGCCAGGCGCTGGATGCGGCCTCCGAGATGGTGAAGGACTGGACGGTCGCGGAACTCGAGGCGCTGCGCCGCGACGTGCCGCGTCTCGCGCTCGAGACCGCGTTCCGCGGCCGCAAGCTGCGCGACTGGTCGAAGGACATGCTGCGCATCGCCCGCGCCGGGCTCGTAGGGCGGCGCAAGCTCGACCGCATGGGGGGCGATGAGAGCCATTTCCTCAACGCCCTCGACCACATCGTCGATTCCGGCAGGACTCCGGCCCAGGAGAAGCTCGAGTTGTTCCATGGCCGCTGGAACGGCTCCGTCGATCCGGTCTTCGCCGAGTTCGCCTATTAGCGATGACCTATTAGCGATGACCTATTAGCGATGACCGGCCAGCCCGCGACCCTGGCGAGCCTGCCCTATCTCACCCGAGCCTTTCTCGAGCAGCTGTCCGTCACGACGGACGAGATCGTCGACAGCATCGAGCGTCTCATCCTCGCGCAGCGCCGGGGCCGGGTCTGGTGCGCGCCGAAGGTCGTGGCCCTTCCCGGCGACGAGCGATACATCATGGCGACGCTCGCGGTCGCCGACGAGCCGGGGGTCGTCGCCACGAAGTCTCTGGTCATGAACCCGCACAATCCGGGGCGCGGGCTTGCCGCCATCAACTCGCTGGTCACGCTGCTCGACAGCGAAACCGGTCTGCCCCTGGCGGCGATTGACGGCAACTGGGTGACCGCGCGGCGCACTGCCGGCTTGAGCGCCGTCGCGGCGAAACGCCTGGCGCGGCCGGATTCGGCGATCGCCGGCTTCATCGGCTGTGGTGTCGAGGCGCGCAGCCATCTCGAGGCCTTCCACGATACCTTCCCGCTACGGGAGATTCGCGCCTTCGGGCGCGGCGCTGCCAACCGCGACGCATTTTGCAAGGCGGCCGAGGCGCGGGGCCTGAGGGCGATCGCCAACGAGAGTGCGCGGGACGCGGTCG
>DATFRE010000548.1:0-8039 GCA_035263545.1 Dongiaceae bacterium | reverse complement strand
CTGCTCGGGCGCATCCCCTCGGCGGTGGGCTATCAGCCGACGCTCGCCACCGATATGGGCCAGCTGCAGGAGCGCATCACCACCACGAAGAAGGGCTCGATCACCTCGGTGCAGGCGATCTACGTGCCCGCCGACGATTTGACCGACCCGGCACCGGCCACTTCCTTCAGCCATCTCGACGCCACTACCGTGCTGTCGCGCCAGATTGCCGAGCTCGGCATCTATCCGGCGGTGGACCCGCTGGACAGCACGAGCCGCATTCTCGATCCCCGCGTCGTCGGCGAGGACCACTACCAGGTCGCCCGCGACGTGCAGCGCGTGCTGCAGACCTATAAGGGCCTGCAGGACATCATCGCCATCCTGGGCATGGACGAGCTCAGCGAAGAGGACAAGCTGGTGGTCGCCCGCGCCCGCAAGATCCAGCGCTTCCTCTCCCAGCCCTTCCACGTGGCCGAGGTCTTCACCGGCACGCCCGGCGTCTTCGTGAAGCTCGAGGACACCATCAAGGGCTTCAAGGGCATCGTCGCCGGCGAGTATGACGACATGCCCGAGGCCTCCTTCTACATGGTGGGCACCATCGAGGAGGCCGTCGAGAAGGGCCGCAAGATGGCGGCCCAGGCGGCCTGACCATGGCCGAGCAGGTCCAGTTCGAGCTGGTCTCGCCCGAGCGGCTGGTCGTCAGCCGGCCGGTGGAGATGGTCGTCGTGCCGGGCGTGGAGGGCGATTTCGGCGTCCTTCCCGGCCATGCGCCGCTCATCTCCGAGGTCCGGCCGGGCGTCATCGCTGTCTTCGAGGGCGGCAAGGTCGAGGAGCGGATCTTCGTCGCCGGCGGCTTCGCCGAGGTGACGGGGGACCGCTGCACGGTCCTCGCCGAGCAGGCGCTCCCCATCAACGAGATCGATCGCGCCCTTGCCGAATCCGAGCTCAAGGATGCCCGCGAGGATCTCGACGACGCCAAGAGCGACCATGAGCGCATGGCCGCCGAAACCGCCATCGCCGTCGCCGAGGCCAAGATCGCGGCGCTGGAGACGACGGTCTATTAGCGTCCTGCCCCAGAAATTCGCTTGCGGGTTTCTGACGAACTTCAGAATCGCGACACTGGGCCTTGCGGCGTGTGAGGCTCGCTCTCGCGGGGCGAAGACCCGGACATCCAGGTCGATCCGCGGGGATCACCGAGAGCCGGCAAGCCTCGCTCTCTCTGCCGTCATGGTCGGCGAAGGCCGACCATCCACGAGTTTGCCTGCCGCCTGCGACAGCATTCGACCGACCCCATCGCCATGACGCGACGAAGCAAGTGCAGGTATGCCCTGAAGCTGGATTTCAGGTTCCCTGGCTACCCCCTTACAGGGACTTGCGTAGGGCCGCAGGCATCACCACAATAGGTCCTATGAGGCGGACAGAGGCCATGCAGCAATCCGTTGCGCGCAAAAGGCATTGGACGCTGGGGGATATTCCTTGGGCTGAGTTCGATGCAGCCAAGGTAGATCCGGATATTGTCAAAGTCGTGAAAGCGGCCGCCATGGTCGAGCATAATGGCGGCGATTACGCGACTTACCTTTGCAGCGTCTTCCACGACGATCCCGAGTTCCAGGAAGTCTCCCGGCAATGGGCCGAGGAGGAAGTGCAGCATGGCCAGGCGCTTGCCGCCTGGGCCAAGCTCGCCGATCCCAGCTTCGATTTCGAAGCGGGCTTCAAGCGCTTCACCGACGGCTTCAGGATCGAGACCGGAGCCAAGGCGTCGATCCGCGGCTCGCGCGCGGGCGAGCTCGTCGCGCGCTGCATCGTCGAGACGGGAACGAGTTCCTATTATGCGGCGCTCAAGGATGCGGCGGTCGAACCGGTGCTGAAGGAGATCTGCCGCAATATCGCCGCCGACGAGCTGCGCCACTACAAGCTGTTCTACGATCACCTGCGCCGCTATTTGACACACGAGAAGATCGGCCGCTGGAAGCGGCTCGCGGTTGTGATCTCGCGCATGCGGGAGAGCGAGGATGACGAGCTCGCCTACGCCTATTATGCCGCGAACGAGCCGGCTACCACGCGCTATGACCGGCGCCTCTATTCCAAGGCCTATGCCCGCCGCGCCTATGGCTTCTATCGGCCGTCTCATGTGGAGCGCGGCGTCGCCATGGCGCTGAAGGCCGCCGGCCTCACGCCCAATGGAAGGCTGAATGCCTGGCTGACAAGGCTCGGCTGCTGGTTCCTTGCCCGGCGCAGCCGGCGTCTCGCCGCCGCCGGCGCCTTATACCGGCGTTTTCCCCCGCCGCCTTCCGAAATACTCTGGACAAGTTCTAGAATTACGCATAAATTAATGATTTGGTCATGTAAGTAACAAAGGACTCCCATGGAGCCTGCCATCCGACCACGCACCTACGCCCAGGCCCTCGAGCGGCTGCGCCGCATCGGCCTCAGACCCACCCGGCAGCGCCTGGCGCTGGCCAAGCTATTGTTCGAGCAGGGCGATCGCCATGTCACCGCCGAGCAGCTGCATGAAGAGGCGGAGGCCGCGAAGGTCCGCGTCTCCCTCGCCACGGTCTACAACAGCCTGCATCAGTTCACCCAGCTCGGCCTCCTGCGCGAGGTGGTGGTGGAGTCCGGGCGAAGCTATTTCGACACCAACACCTCCGACCATCATCACTTCTTCTTCGAAGACGAAGCCCGCCTCATGGACATTCCCGGTGACCGGGTCGAGGTCAGCCGCCTGCCCGCGCCCCCTGCGGGGACGACGCTGCGCCGGGTGGATGTGATCCTGCGCGTCGGCGGCCGTCCGAAGTAGTTTTTATCAATTCTAAATTGTTGACAAGCCTGTTGGACGGGCAGATATTCTGTTCGGAATTTTGATCCCGCCAACGCAGATTAGGGAGACCGAGACATGTCGTCGCTGAAAGGTTCCAAGACCGAGAACAACCTGAAGGCAGCCTTCGCCGGCGAGAGCCAGGCGAACCGCCGCTATCTCTATTTCGCCCAGAAGGCGGATGTGGAGGGCTACAACGACGTGGCCGCCGTCTTCCGCTCGACGGCCGAGGGTGAGACCGGCCATGCCCATGGCCATCTCGAGTTCCTCGAGGCGGTGGGCGATCCGGCCACCGGCCTGCCGATCGGCGGCACCGCCCCCAATCTGAAGGCGGCGATCGCCGGCGAGACCCACGAATACACCGACATGTATCCGGGCATGGCGCGCACCGCCCGCGAGGAAGGCTTCGAGGAGATCGCCGATTGGTTCGAGACTCTCGCCAAGGCCGAGAAGTCCCACGCCGGTCGGTTCCAGAAGGCCCTCGACACCCTCTGACCCGCTTCGCGCCGGTCGCCTGATCGGCGATCAGGCGCCACTGACCGATGCGCCCCCTTCCGCCGGGAGCCGGCGGAAGGGGCCGCCTCCGCCCTGGTGTCCTGTCCTGGAAATTCGCATGCGAATTTCTGGAGCAGGACACGCGAACCATAACTTGTGTCCCGCAGCACCGTGAATCTGGTTCGACGGATTTCGCGATAGGGACATGGGGACGGACCCGATCCATGAGAGAAGGCAGCCTCGACGCGCCAACCCGCCACCCCCTGGCGTGGAACGATCCTGATTTCGCCGATCCGAAGAAACTCGACGCGGAGATGCGCCGGGTCTTCGACATCTGCCATGGCTGCCGGCGCTGCTTCAATCTCTGCGACAGCTTTCCGCGACTGTTCGATCTCGTCGACCAGTCGGCGAGCGGCGAGTTGCATGACGTGAAGAGCGAGGATTTCGCCCAGGTCGTCGAGGCCTGCACGCTGTGCGACCTCTGCTTCATGACCAAATGCCCCTATGTGCCGCCGCACGAGTTCAACCTCGATTTTCCTCATCTCATGCTCCGTTATCGCCATGCCGAGCTCCGCCGCGGCGAGGGGGGCGATGGCATGGCGCGCGAGCTGGCGCGCACCGACCGCAACGGCAAGCTCGGCGACGCCGTGGCCCCGCTGGCCAATTGGGCCGTCGCGCGCGGCAACAAGCTGACCCGGCCGCTGATGGAGAAGGTCGCCGATATCCATCGCGATGCCGCCTTGCCCAGCTTTCACAGCAAGACCTTCCTGCGCCAGGCGAAGTCGGAGCCGGTCGCGATCAATCGCGAGGCGCCCGCCTTCGGGCGCAAGGCCGTGCTCTACGCCACCTGCTTCGTCAACTACCACAACCCCGGCATCGGCATGGCGGCCCGCGCCGTGCTGGCCAGGAACGGCGTCGAGAGCGAGGTCGTCTATCCGCGCTGCTGCGGCATGCCGCAGTTCGAGCAGGGCGATCTCGCCAAGGTTGCCGAGAGCGCACGCGCGGTGGCGGCAACCCTGCTGCCCTGGATCGAGAAGGGCTACGACGTCGTCGCCCTCGTGCCCTCCTGCGCTCTGATGCTGAAATTCGAATGGCCGCTGGTGCTGCCCGAGGATGCCGCCATCAAGAAGCTCTCCGAGGCGACCTTCGACGTCAGCGAATATGTCGTCGATATCGCCAAGCGCGAGGGTCTGGCGCCCGGCCTCAAGTCCGTGGACGGCGGCGTGGCGCTGCATATCGCCTGCCATGCCCGGGCCCAGAACATGGGCCAGAAGGCGACCGAGATGCTGCGCCTGATCCCCGGCGCCGATCTGACCGTGATCGAGCGCTGCTCGGGCCATGGCGGCTCCTGGGGCGTGCATAAGGAGAACTTCGAGGTCGCCCTCAAGATCGGCAAGCCGGTGGCGCGCCAGGCGAAGGATTCCGGCAAGCGCCAGATCGCCTCGGAATGCCCGCTCGCCGGCGCCCATATCCTTCAGGGGATCGAACGCCAGGGCGGATCGCCACCAACCCATGCGCCCCATCCCATCGAAATTCTCGCCCGCGCCTACGAAGCATGACCCAAGGGAATTTGACTATGGCCCGCAAGATCGCTGCCTCGGACATCATTCCGGCCGATGAATACGCCCGCCGCCGCAAGGAGCTGCGCCAGAGCGTCGTGGCGGTGAAGCGGCTCCGGCGCATGGAGGTCGGCCCCGTCGCCACTCTGCATTTCGAAAGCTTCGAGACCGTGCGCATGCAGATCCAGGAGATGCTGCATATCGAGAAGGGCGGGGCGGAGCAGCTCGAGGGCGAGCTCACGGCCTACAATCCCCTCGTGCCCGACGGGCATGAGCTGGTGGCGACGGTGCTGTTTGAGATCGACGATCCGCTGCGCCGGGCCAATTTCCTCGCCCGTCTCGGCGGGGTGGAGGAGACGGCTTTCATCGAGGTCGGGCTGGACAAGATCCGCGGGCTTCCCGAGGTCGACCAGGACCGCACCACCGCCGAAGGCAAGGCCTCCTCCGTGCAGTTCATCCACTTCCCTTTCACCCCGGCCCAGATCGCCCGCTTCCGCCAGCCGGGCGAGCGGATGATCGTCGGCTTCGACCATCCCGTCTATGCCCATATGAGCGTGATGCCCGAGGCCGTGCGCCAGGCTCTCGCCGAGGATTTCGACTAGCTCACCCGCGACGAAGCGCTGCGGCATTTTCGCAGCACGCTGCCGCAGCCTGCGTGCTCCTCCCTCTCCCGATCCGGGGGGAGGGAGGGGTGCGGGCGATGCCAATCCGCGGATCGGATGCTATGAAGTGCGGGAGGGCCGGTTTCGCCTCGTCCCTGCCAGCACCGCCAACGAGGCGATGAGCAGCACGAGGCTCACCCAGAGCCAGGGGCTCGGACGCTCGCCCAGCAGGCTCATGCCCCAGAAGACGCCCGCCACGACGGTGACGAAGTTCGCCTGCGAGACGAAGACCGGCCCCGCCCGGCGGATGATCTCGAAATAGAGATAGCAGGTGAGGGCCGTGAAGCCGACCATGGCGAGGATCGCCCAATGGCCCTCGGTCCAGCCGCCGGTGAAGACGCTTGTGCCGTCGGAGACGAACAGCACCGGCAGCATGAGCAGGGCCGCGACCAGCGCCTCTCCCGCCGCGACCTGGAAGGAATCGAATCCCGGCGGCCAGTTCCGCGACACGAAGACGTGGTAGCTGCTGTAGCTCATGGGGACGCAGAAGCCCGCCAGCATTCCCGCCAGCACCGTGCTGCCGGCGAAGCGCGCCTGGGGTAGGACGAGGATGAGGACGGAGGCGGCACCCAGCGCGATGCTGAGGATCCGGCGCCCCGTCAGCCTCTCGGTGCGGGTGAGCGCCGCCAGGCAGAGGGTGAGGATTGGCGAGGTGGCGCCGATCAGCGTCAGCACCGCCGCATCGACCCGGCCGGTGGCGAAGATGGCGAAGCTGTAGGGCACGAGATATCCCAGCAGCGCGCAGACGAGATAGAAGCGCCCGGTGCTGCGCCGGAAGACAGGCAGCCGGCGCCGCAGCAAGGTGATGGCGAGAAGCGCCGCCGCGACCCCGCCGGTGATCGCCACGATCAGCCCGCTATAAGGCAGTCCCGAGCGCACCGCGAATTTGAAGATCGGATAATAAAGCCCCCAGCAGGCGCCGAGCACGACCAGCATCACCAAGGTCAGGAGCCGGGGCTTTGCACCTGCGGCGGCGATCTCGATGCTGGTGGTCATTTCGTGCCGACTCGATCTGGCGGGCTTCGCATCCTTCCCTCCCTCGTCATCCCGGCGAAAGGCGGGATCCAGGGGCCACAGATGCGAAAGAAGCCGCTATCGCATGCCGTCATAGAGGCCCCGCCCTTGATCTGCTCTTGGCGAAGGGTCGCGTCCGCCATGGTTTCGTGGAATTCGACATAGACGAGGATGTGAACGGATTGAGCCAGAGCTATAGCGTCCACCAGCAGTGAGACGAAGCTTTTCGACGGCCATGGCCTCCACGTCAAGGTCCTCCCGACCGGGACCAAGTCATGGCGCTGGAATTCCCGCTGCAATGGCACCGAGCGCCAGATGCTGTGGTCGGCGCGAAGCCTCACTCGCTCCGGCCATATCCCTGGGCGCGCATGCAGGCATCGAAGGCAGGGCTCCCCAGGACCGGCGATGCGCCGCTGGCCGTCTTCTGGTTCCGGCAGGTGCCCGCCGCCTCCTGGAGCGCGGCCATCCCCTGCTCGGAGCCGACCGGCTTGCCGTCCAGGCGATAATAGACGGGGTTGTGCGGCATCACGGGGAAGGCGGCCGCCTCGCGATCGACGGCGGAGCAGCCTGCCGCCATCAGAGCGATCGCCGACGCAAGGGCAAGCCCGGCACCGGCGGGCGGAAGCCGAAGCAAAAGGACGTCCCACAGGCTCTCCATGCTTCGAAGGTGGCGGCGCAGGAGCGCGATAGCAAGGTCGCGGCGCGGGCGCCGCGACAGGCGCGCACCCCGGGCGATGCAACGAAACTCTCAATCCGTGGTTGTTTCCTCATCAGGCCGCCGGTACGCGCGTTTGGCAGCTTCCCACAGCCCGGCGTCCCGGCCGCTGGATGACCTTACGGTGGCAGAGATGAGATCGAATCCCCTGAAAAATGCCGCCCGCCGGATCGGCCTCGCCGCGACCGTGGCGGGCGTCGCACTGCTCGCCCTTTCGAGCCCGTGGGCGCTGGCGGCGGCGCCCGACGCCGCCCAGAAGCAGGGCTTGCAGCTGCAGTTCAAGCAGCAACAGCAGCACCAACCGCCACGGCAGCAAAACAACCGCGTGAATCAGATGCAGATGCAGCCGCAGCTGAACTGGAAGGGGCAGCCGCAGTCGAAGCAGCAGCTCCAGAAACAGCAGCAGCTCCAGAAGCAGTTCAAGCAGAGCAACCAGCCGAAGTCCGCGCAACCGAAGCTGCAGACCCAGCAGCCGCTTCCGGCGCCGCAGCAGCGGAAGCAGGCGCAGCAGAAGCAGTTCCAGCGCTTCGACTGGAGCACCTACCATCCCGGCCAGCGGCCGCCTATGTGGCAGCAGTACCGCGCGAACTTCGATCCGCGCCCCTATCAGTGGAACCGCAGGGCCGTGCGGGTCTACTACGTGCCGGTCTACCAGCCGCCGCCGAACTGGCGCTACCAGCGCTGGGTCTATGGCGAGACCTTGCCCCCGCCCTATTGGGCGCAGCCCTACTGGATCAATAACTACTGGGCTTACGGGCTCCAGCCGCCGCCTTACGGCTATGTCTGGGTGCGCAACGGGC
>DATFRE010000547.1:0-2331 GCA_035263545.1 Dongiaceae bacterium | reverse complement strand
GAAGCCCTCCCACGGATAGGCCTGGGGATAGTCCGGGGTGTTGAAGGCCGTGCTGCTCATGATCAGCAGCGGCCCGAAGAGATAAAGGAAGAAGAGGGCGAGATAGCCGGCGATGGTGAAGCCCAGGACGGTCTTCGCTGTCATCGGGCGATCTCCGCCAGGCTGACCTTGAAGAGCCGCAGCATGGCCAGCACGAAGATGATGCAGCTGACCAGCAGGGCAAAGGCATAGGCCGAGCCGCGGGTCCAGTCGAAGGCCTGGAAGAACCAGTTATAGACAACTTGCGTGAACCAGAGGCTGGACGGCCCGCCCAGGATTTGCGGGGCGGCAAGCGCGCCGGCGCAAAGCATGAAGACCAGGGTGCAGCCCGCGGCGATGCCGGGCTTGGCATAGGGCATGACCACGAAGAGATGGATATGCCACCAGGGGGCACCCAGATCGCGCGCCGCCTCGATCTGGTTCTTGTCCAGGCTCTCGATGGCGTTATAGAGCGGGAAGATCATCGAGAGGATGTAGGCATAGCTCAAGCCGGCATAGAGCCCGATATCGTGCTTCAGGAAGTCGTAGGGCTCGCTGAGGATGCCCGTCGCAACCAGGACCGAATCGATGAGGCCCGAGGTGCCAAACAGGATCTTGAAGGCGAAGGCGCGCAGCAGTTCGTTCACCCAGAAGGGCACGATCAGGCAGAGGATGAGGAGCCGCGTGCGCCCGCCATGGGCGACCTGCGCCATGTAATAGGCCAGCGGATAGCAGAAGCAGAAGTCGAAGAAGGTGATCAGAACGCTGATGACGATGGTGTGGAGGAAGGCGCCGAGATGGAGCCAATTCAGCGTCTCGGAATCCCCCGGCCGGCCGAAGATCAGATAGCGGTAATTGGCCAGGGTATAGACGTCCTTCGGCCCGCCGATCTGGGCGGCGGCGAGGTTGGGGCGGAAGGAATACTCGATCATGTAGAGCTGGGGCAGGACGATGATCATGATCGTCCAGAAGCCCACCGCGACCAGGAGATATGTGGAGAGAGCGACACCGTTGCGCTGGAAGAAGCCGGGGCTGTGCGAACCCCCGCTGCGGCGGCGGTCACGGGCGGCCATCAGGGCGAAGGCCGCAATCACGAGGAAGGGCAGGAAAAAGAGAACGTATCTACTCACTGGCGAGCTTCCCCTGGGGAAGTGCCAGCGCCGCCTCCGCTGCGAAGCTGATGGCCGCGGTCTCGCCGGGCTCGGGCAGCGGCCCCGCGCCGCGGCCCGCGGTCACCACGATCTCCTTCTTCGTCGGCCCTTTCAGGAAGATGTGGCTGAGATTACCCTCGAAGGCGACATTGAGGACCGTGCTCTCGATCGTGCCGTCGGGCGTGCCGGTGCCAAGGCGGAAGGCTTCGGGCCGCACGAAGAGGATGGCCCCATCTCCCGGCTTCAACCCCCGGGAGTTGCGGCCGCGCAACCGGCCGGACGCGCCCTCCACCACTGCGTAGCCGCCATCGGCCGCGATCACCCGCCCCTGGAAGGGATTGTTCTCGCCCACGAAGGAAGGCGACGAAGGCGGTGGCGGGATCGTCATATACTGTCTTGCCGTCGCCCACCTGCTCGATCACGCCATCGTTCATGACGGCGATGCGGTCGGACATGGTGAGGGCCTCGCCCTGGTCGTGGGTGATGTAGATGAAGGTGATCCCCACCCGCTTCTGGATCGCCCGGAGCTCGTTGCGCATATGCTGGCGCAGCTTCAGATCGAGGGCCGAAAGCGGCTCGTCCAGCAGGAGCACCTCCGGCTCGACGGCGAGTGCCCGGGCGATGGCGACGCGCTGCTTCTGGCCGCCGGAGAGCTCGGAGACCTTCTTGCCCCCCTGCCCCGGGAGCGCGATGAGAGCGAGCAGCTCCTCGGCACGCCGGCGCTGCTCGGCGCGCGAGGCACCCCGGACTCTCAGGCCATAGGCGATGTTCTGGGCGACGCTCATCAAGGGGAAGAGTGCGAGATTCTGGAAGATGAGGGCCGTCGGCCGCTTGTTGGGGCCGATGCCGCGCATGTCCTGCCCGCCGATGCGCACATGGCCATCGGAGGGCTCGAGGAAGCCGGAGATGGTGCGCAGGATGGTGGTCTTGCCGCAGCCCGAGGGGCCGAGGAAGCTGAAGAACTCCCCGTTCTCGATCTTCAGGGTCGCCGAATTGACCGCGGTGAAATCGCCGAAGCGGATAGTGACGCGATCGAGCTCGACATCTGCGCTCATGCCGCTTCGCTTCGTCTCCCTGCTGTGACCCTTCGCCCCAATGCGCGCATCCCGGCCCAGAGGCCGGGATGCGACGGCTGGGGAGCCTCGCCAGTGCGGATCAGGCC
>DATFRE010000546.1:0-6221 GCA_035263545.1 Dongiaceae bacterium | reverse complement strand
CGACCGCGTCTCGGCCGGCTTCTTCCGCAGCCGGCGCTATATGGGCGGCGGCGACCGGCGCGATGTCGTCGACCGCGCCTATCGCGTGCTGCGCAGGCGCGCGGCGCTGGACTGGTGGATCGAGAAGACCGAGATGGCGCTTCCCGATCGCGAGCGGGCGCGGATGATCGCAGCCCTCGCTTTGATGGAAGGCTGGAGCGCCGACCGCATCGCCGGCTCCTTCGATGGCGGCCAGTACCGGCCCGCGCCGCTCTCCGCCGAGGAGCGGCGCCTGGCGCAAGGGCTGCAGGGCAAGCCCCTGACCGATCCCAAGCAGCCCCTCGCGGTTCGCCTCGAATTCCCGGCCTGGCTGGAGCCCGAGCTGGCATCGCTCTATGGCGCGGATCTCGAGCGCGAGATGGCAGCGCTGATGGGCGAGGCGGCGACCGATCTCCGCGCCAACACCTTGAAGGCGACGCGGGAGGAGGCCCAGGGCGCGCTCGCGGCGGAGGGGATCACGGCGGCGCCGACGCCGCTCTCGCCGCTGGGTCTCCGCGTCGCCGGGCGTCCCAATCTCGCAAGCCTATCCTGCTTCAAGAGCGGGCTGATCGAGGTCCAGGACGAGGGCTCCCAGCTCGTGGCTCTCCTCGCCGATGCCAGGCCCGGGCAGCGGGTCGCCGATTTCTGCGCCGGGGCCGGGGGCAAGACCCTCGCCATGGCCGCCTCGATGAAGAACAAGGGCAAGCTCGTCGCCAGCGACGTGCTCGTCGGCCGGGTCGAGCGCGCGGCGACGCGGCTGAACCGCGCCGGGGTGCACAATGTCGAGCGGCGCGGCCTCACCAGCGAGCGCGATCCCTGGGTCAAGCGCCATGCCGGGACCTTCGACCGCGTGCTGCTGGATGCGCCCTGCAGCGGCAGCGGCACCTGGCGGCGAAATCCCGACGCCAAATGGCGCCTGGCGCCCAAGGATATCGAGGAGCTGGTCGCCCTCCAGCGGCGCATCCTCGAAAGCGCGGCACGGCTGGTGAAGCCGCGCGGGCGCCTGATCTATGCCACCTGCTCGCTGCTCCGGCGCGAGAACCAGGAGCAGATCGAATGGTTTCTCGGCGCCAACCCCGGCTTCCATCTTCTGCCGGCGGCGGAGGTCTGGCGCGAGGCGATCGGAAGCGCGCCGCCCGAGGGTGCGGCATTCGAGGGGCCCTATCTTTCGCTGACGCCGGCGCGCAACGGCACCGATGCCTTCTTTCTTGCCGTGCTCGAGCGCGAGCCAAAACCCGCGCCCGAACCTATATCTTCGCAAGCATGATCGAGACCGTCCGCCTGCGCCCCGCCAAGCCCGCCGATGCCCGCGCCATCGCCCGCATCCATGTCGAGACCTGGCGGACGACATATCCCGGCATGGTGCCGGACCAGACGCTGATCGGCATGACGGTGGATGGCAGGGCGGCGGCCTGGCGGCGCGCGATCCAGCGCGGCGGCCGGCATGAGATCGTGCTGGTGGCAGAGACGCCGGAGGCGGGACCCGGGACAGATACTGCCGGCGGCGTGGTGGGCTTCGCCAGCGCCGGGCCCAATCGCGACACGCGCCTGCCCTTCGCCGGCGAGGTGCAGACCCTCTATGTCCTGCCTGACTGGCAGAACAACGGCATCGGCCGCCAGCTCCTCCAGGGCTGCTTCGCGCGGCTGGCCGATCAGGGCTTCGCCTCGGCGGTGATCTGGGTGCTGGCCGACAACCCCTCGCGCTTCTTCTACGAGCGCATGGGGGGCAGGCGCGCCGGCGAGCGCGACGAGCATCTCTGGGGCGCGCTGCTGCATGAGGTGGCCTATGGCTGGGCAAGCCTGTGATGGTGGGCGGGCCGTATCCCGGCGGTTCGGTGGCCTGCCGAGAAGCCCCCATTTCTCGTCATCTCGTCCCCGGACTTGATCCGGGGATCTGGCCCGAGCATCCACGTCTTGCGGCCAGTCAGGCGACAGGGCGATCGAAGGGCGCAGCCAGGCGGAAGCAGACTCGTGGATGGTCGGCCTTCTCCCCGGGTCAAGCCCGGGGAGACCATGACGAAAGGAAAGCGGGGGTCAGCCGCCACGGGAGAGGGGCAGGTTGGCTTGGATTCCCGGCGGTCTCTCCTGTTAATACAGGAAATTTACAGGTGGCCTCTTCTCCCAGCTTTAATTTTTCAGTTTATACGCATAGAGCGTTTTTGTCAAGTGGATTTGCGTTTGGCGCGAAGGGAAGTGGGCCGCGATGACGGCGCTCCTGATCCGCGAGGCGACGCTGGCCGATGCCGAGGCCATCGCGCGGGTCAGGGTCGAGGGCTGGAACCGGGCCTATGGGGCGTTCATCCCCGAGCGCCTGCCGGTCTCCTGGACCTGGGAGGAGCAGACGGAGGACTGGTGCCGCCAGCTCACAGCAAGAGGCGACGGCAAGATCCATCTGGTGGCGCTGGAGGATGGCGAGATCCTGGCCTTCGCCTCCGGCGGCCCGCCCTTGCGGGACGAGGTGATCGTCGAGGGCAACACCGACGCCTATACCGCCCAGGTCTATTCCATCTATGTCACGCCCGGGCGCTATGGCGGCGGGATCGGCACGCGGCTCCTGGGCGAGATGGCGCAGCACCTCGCCGGGGCGGGCCATGCCAATCTCCATCTCTGGGCGCTGGAGCTCAATCCCTTCCGGCGCTTCTACCCGAAGCTGGGCGGGGCGGTGGTCGCCCGCGGGGAATGGAAGGTGGGCGATGTCCTGGTGCTGGAGATGGCCTATGGCTGGCCCGACATCAGCGTCCTGATCGAAGCTTGCTCGCCAAGAGGGAAAACTGAATGATGCGCGCCACATGACCGACCGCGTCCTGATTCTCGATTTCGGCAGCCAGGTCACGCAGCTGATCGCGCGGCGCATCCGCGAGGCGGGTGTCTATTGCGAGATCATGCCCTTCAACACCGATCCGCAGAAGATCGCCGAGTTCGCGCCCAAGGCCATCATCTTCTCCGGCGGCCCCGCCTCGGTGACGGAGATCGGCACGCCCCGGGCGCCCGAGATCGCCTTCGAGATGGGCGTGCCGTTGCTCGGCATCTGCTACGGCCACCAGACCCTCTGCGCCCAGCTCGGCGGCGAGGTCGCACCCTCCGACCATCGCGAGTTCGGCCGCGCCTTCGTCGAGGTCATCGAGGATTGCGCGCTGCTCGACGAGGTGTGGAAGAAGGGCGACCGCCAGCAGGTCTGGATGAGCCATGGCGACCGCGTGACGAAGCTGCCCCCGGGCTTCCGCGCCGTGGGGTCAAGCGATGGCGCGCCGCTCGCCATGGTGGCGGACGACAAGCGCCGCTATTACGGCCTCATGTTCCATCCCGAGGTGGTTCACACGCCGGAGGGCGGGCGCCTGCTGGAGAGCTTCGTGCGCCGCATCGCCGGCGCCGGGGGCGACTGGACCATGGCCCATTTCCGCGAGCAGGAGATCGCCAAGATCCGCCGTCAGGTCGGCAAGGGCCGGGTGATCTGCGGGCTTTCCGGCGGGGTCGATTCCGCCGTCGCCGCCGTGCTGATCCATGAGGCGATCGGCGAGCAGCTCCATTGCATCTTCGTCGATCACGGCCTGCTGCGCCATGGCGAGGCTGAGGGCGTGGTGAGCCTCTTCCGCGACCATTACAACATCCCGCTGGTCCATTGCGACGCGAGCGACCTCTTCCTCGGCAAGCTCGCCGGAATCAGCGACCCGGAAGAGAAGCGCAAGATCATCGGCGGCCTCTTCATCGACGTCTTCGAGGAGGAGGCGAAGCGCCTGGGCGGTGCGGATTTCCTGGCCCAGGGCACCCTCTATCCCGATGTCATCGAGAGCGTCTCCTTCAGCGGCGGGCCCAGCGTCACCATCAAGAGCCACCACAATGTCGGGGGCCTGCCGGCCCGCATGCGGCTGAAGCTCGTGGAGCCCCTGCGCGAGCTGTTCAAGGACGAGGTCCGCGCGCTCGGCCGTGAGCTGGGATTGCCCGAGCGCATGGTGCGCCGCCATCCCTTCCCGGGCCCGGGGCTCGCCATCCGCATCCCCGGCGAGATCACCCGCGAGAAGCTCACGATCCTGAGAAAGGCCGATTTCATCTATCTCGAGGAGATCGAGCGCGCCGGCCTCTACGACGCCATCTGGCAGGCCTTCGCCGTGCTCCTGCCGGTGAAGACCGTGGGGGTGATGGGCGATGGCCGCACCTATGACCATGTTTGCGCGCTCAGGGCCGTCACCTCGACCGACGGCATGACCGCGGATTTTTTCCCCTTCCCCCACGACTTCCTCGGCCGCGTCGCAACGCGCATCATCAACGAGGTGCGGGGGATCAACCGCGTGGTCTACGACGTGACGTCCAAGCCGCCGGGGACGATCGAGTGGGAGTGAGAGGCGATCCGCGCTACGATCAGCAGGGTCTCGTCAGGCGTTATGGGGTGGACCAAGGTAGGGAAACTCTGCAAGCAGATCGCCATGCGGCCCGACTTTGTCACCCGTCACCTTGCCGTTCGTGAAGACCGCCACAAAGAAGTCGCCTGCGTCGTCGGTGAGCGACCGGCCATTGGTCGGAAAGGAGGCCGCGCGCGTCGGGTCATAAGGCATCACATCGGGCAGCAGAGTCCGCGCCGCTCGCTTTGCGGCCTCCGGCGTGTACCGGCCCGTGTGCTCGAGGGCGTGCGCGAAGACGGGAACGAAGCGGTCGTCGCCTGCCGGCTCGGCCCCCATATAGGCATCCCGCTCCTCGCCGACCAGGAAGACGGCTTGCGCAGGCAGCGCGCCACGGTCCACCTGGACCCAATCGCCAGCTTCACCGATCAGCGTGCGGGCCCACAGGCTGACGGGTCTGCCGCCGAGGTCAGAGTTGGGCACTTCCAGCACGATGCCGCAGACGTTCTTGTCGGCGAAAAAATCGTCGCCGGTGAACTGCTGATGATTCACCATGCCGTGGACGTCGAAGAAGAATGGATCGCTGCGCCAGCCCGCGAAGAGGCGGTAGTCGCCGGCCTCCGCCACGCGGGCGTCCCCATCGGTCGAGACTTGCAAGGCCTCGACGATAGTCTGGCCGTCGTCGCCTTTGCCTGACGCCTGCGCGCCCTCGACTCGGCGAAGCGTCGCGGTTTGCGACCCGTCCTCGTGGACTCGGAACTGCACCCGGTAGGCGAGATCAACGACGCCGTCGCCATTCCTATCGATTCTGAATTCGTACAGCGCTCCGGGCGCGAAGGGCTCGGCGATGGTTGGACCTGGCGGATCCACCAGGTGCGACGGGTGCACGTTCATCACCAGGATCGACTTGCTCGCATCGCCCGGCTTGGGGAAGGCGTAGAGATCGGTGAAATCGAGGCGGGCGTCCCCGCGAGGAAATCCAAAGTCCGGCCCGGAGTAATGGTGCGACATGAATCTCCTCCTCGCTCGCGGGGAGCCGGGACGATCGGATGCTCCTCGCCAGCGGCCTTGCGACGGTTACAGGGAGTCGGCGCCGAGCTGACCGACGTGATAGCCAAGGCGGTTCTCGACATCGCCCGGCTGGTGGAGCCCGCGCTCGAGCAGCGTCGCGATCCGGGTCTGCGCCGCTGGACGCATGATCGACGCGAAGCACACTGCCCATTCGGGCGCGATCTCGTAATCGGGCGGCAGGCTCGCGACATCTACAAAACGCTTGGTCTCGGCGATCGCGCGCTTGTCGAAGGAGGCAATGCGGGTCGCCAATGCCTCGACGAAGCCGTCGAGCTCGGCGTCCGGGATCGCCCGGTTCACGTAACCGTAAAGCTCGGCCAGGTCGCCCGGAATGTCGTCGGCGCCGAGCAGCACCTCCAAAGCCCTTCCCCGGCCCATCAGCCGCGGGAGCCGCGCCATCGGGCCGCCGCCGGGCACTATGCCTGCGCCGACCTCGAAATGCCCGAGAACGGCCTTCTCGCGGCTCGCGAAGCGCATGTCGCAGGCGAGCGCCAGCTCGCTTCCAACACCGGTGGCGCGTCCCCTTATGCTGGCGATGGAGACAACCGGCGCACGGCTGAGGCGCACCAACATGTCGTTGAGGGGGCCCAGGCCGCTCGGGCCGGTCGGCAGGCTCGCGGTGTCCTGTGGGTTCGCGAGAAAATCGTAGTGGGTGAGGAAGAAGCCCGGCACCGCGCTGTCGAATACGACCACTTTGACCGCCTCGTCACCCTCGATCGCCGTGATGATCGCGTCGAGCTGAGGAACGGTTTGCGGGCCGAAGATGTTGAGCGGCGGGTAATCGAGCGTGACGCGCCA
>DATFRE010000545.1:0-16113 GCA_035263545.1 Dongiaceae bacterium | reverse complement strand
CGCCGCGTTTGGCAGCTTCGTAGCTGGCGTTCCGGGCGAGATCGAAGTACCGCCGCCCCGCCTCGGGCACGCTCAGCGTCTTCGGGTAATCCACCGCCGTGTTGTCCTGCATACTGATTGTCCCCTTTGGTGGTGAACTGGCTTGATCTTTGCCGAAATTTGGGTTAGCGTCACGGAATAAGTGAATAGCCGTGACAATCCAAACAATCCAACACATGCGGTTAGACATAGATTTTGAATGGCAACGAGACAGTGCTGGCTACGACCTGCTGCCCGCGGCTGCTGGGAAGCCGCGCAAGCCGGAGCCGCGCCCATTGTTTGGGCCCATCTCCATTTTCCCCCCGGCGGACAAGGACCCGGACACACCAGCGCGTGTAATCCGCCGCGGGGGCTCGCTGGTGACCTATCGGCCGTTTGAGGACTTCGGCACTCTCTGCATGACCTTCGCTTCGATCGCAAAGTCGGAAGAAGGGGTGGTCGATTTCATTAGCAACTTTGGTCCGCTCACCAAAAGCGGACACGACCAACAGCACGGCCAACCCGTCCCGGAGGTGCTGGAGTGCGCTTCCGTAATGTGGCGGCTGTTAAAGCGATCGGAGAAGGCGCCAAGGGCGCTTTTTGAACTCATGGGCGTCTCTGGCAGGCCTCTCACAAACGTGGAAGTGAGACTCGTTGGCGATCCCGGCGTGAACTCGCTTCGCCTACGGCTTCGACCGCGGTCGCTCCTTGATGCGCTCTGGCTTCAACTCGGGCTCAAATTGTCTGGCGGTGGCGCGATCAGGGAATGTGAGTTGTGCGGTGGGTGGTTCGAGGCCGGACCAGGAACAGGTCGCCGTCTGGATGCCAAGTTCTGCTCCGACGCACATCGAGTAACATTCAACAGCCTCCAGCGCTCTCGGTCAGCTCACAAGACGAAACCTCGCAAAGGGCTGGAAAAATGACTGGTCACATCCGTCGTCGAGGCGAGCGTTCCTGGGAAATCAAATTCGATACCGGCCGGGATTCCCTCACAGGCCGGAGGCTGACCAAATATCACTCGTTCAAGGGGACGAAGCGCGAGGCCGCAGCCGAACTCGTGCGCCTCAAGGCGGTAGCCGATAAGGGAGAGTACATAGATCCCTCGAAGGTGACGCTGTCGGAGTTTCTCGACCGTTGGGAGACCTGGGCCGAGACGCAGGTCTCGGCGAAGACGCTTGAGCGCTACAAGGAATTGGCCAGCCATCATATACGGCCCCATCTCGGCGGCATGCGGGTTCAGAAGCTCCGCCCCGTCAATTTCGCGGTGCTGTACGGCAAGCTTCAGTGCTCCAAGAATGAAGGAGGCGCCGCTCTTGCCCCCCGTACAGTCGGGCACGTCCACCGCCTTATGCATCGCGTTCTGGGGAGTGCCGTGCAGTGGGGGCTGCTCGCCGCCAATCCGGTCGCGACCGCGAAGCCGCCCCGGGTGAGCCGCACCGAGATTGAGATCCTCGCGCCGGGCCAGATCAAGACCGTGTTGGATGCTCTCCAGGGCGGCCCGTTGCACATTGTTGCTATCGTCAGCCTCGCCACCGGTATGCGCCGTGGTGAGGTTGTCGGCCTCAGATGGAACGACGTTGATCTCGACGCCGGAAGGATCCGGGTCGAGCGGTCCCTCGAGCAGACCAACGCGGGGTTGACCTTCAAGGCTCCGAAGACGAAGGCCGGCCGCCGTAGCATCCCGATCCCGCCTTCAGTCGTCGCCGAACTCCATCGACACTGGCGGGAGCAACAGGAGATGCGTCTGCAGCTCGGCCTCGGACGGGCGGACGAAGAGGATCTGGTCTTCCCAAAGCCCGACGGCTCCGTCTGGCCACCCGATTCCCTCACCTCCGAATGGGCCCGGGCGATCCGGATCCTGAAGGTGCCCAAGGTGACGTTGCATGCCCTGAGGCACACGCATGTAAGTCAGCTCATCGCCGCTGGGCTGGACGTCGTGTCGGTCAGCCGGCGGATCGGACATAGCAATCCCACCGTCACCCTCGGGGTCTATGCCCACCTATTCGACAACACAGACGAGAAGGCCGCGGCGGTGGTTGAGGCCGCGCTGGCGGGAGCGCTTAAGGGATGAGAACGATTGCGGGACATTCCGGTGGCAATCCGGTGGCGATCCGGTCGCCGAGCCCCTTCCGCTAGTGTCAGAAGGCGGCTCATACTCCGGGGAATTCCCTTTATTTTCAGATAAATGGCGGAGGGGACAGGATTCGAACCTGCGATAGGAGTTTAGCCCTATAACGGTTTAGCAAACCGCCGCCTTCAGCCACTCGGCCACCCCTCCGCATTTGAGCGGCTTGCGCCACGGCGTATGCGCGACCGGTTCATAGGCGGCCCCATCCCGATTGTCAATGAATCCGGCAGCGCCGAGCGGCGGCCGGCTGGGCTGCTATAGTCGCGCCGCCGGCAAGGGAGGGACAAGAGATGGCGCAATCGCATGAGGGGGCGGCTCCACTCGGCATCATCGGCGTGGGCGGGCTCGCCGGCTTCGTGGTGGAGGGTTTGCGCCGGGCCGGCGACGAGCGGGAGATCCTGCTCTCGCCCCGGGGTGCCGCCCAGGCAGCGAGCCTCGCCAAGCGCTTCGGCTGCCGGGTGGCGGCGGACAACCAGGCGGTGCTGGATGGCGCCGGTCTCGTCATCCTCTCAACCCCGCCCGCAGCCGTGCTGCCTTGCGTCGGCGCCCTTCGCTGGCGCGAGGGTCAGGCGATGATCTGCGTTGCGATCGATGTCACCCGCGCGACGCTGGCAAAGGCGGCGCCCGGCGCTCTGGTGCTCCGCGCCATGCCCAGCAATGCCGCCGCCCTCGGCATCTGCCCGACGCCGCTCTTTCCCGCCCATGAGGAGGCAAAGGCGATGCTCTCGCGCCTGGGGCCCGTCTTCGAGCTCGCCGACGAGCGCGCCTTCGACGCGGCCACGGCGCTCGCCGGATATCACCTCTGGTGCTACGGGCTGATGGAGGCCGTCGCCCAGGCGGCCGTCGCCGAGGGCCTGCCACGCGCGGCATCCGCCGGCATCGTGGCCGGGCTCACCCGCGCGGCCGGCGAGTTCGCGCTGCGCATGCCGCCGGAGGAGCCGCTGCGCGAGCCGCTGGATCGCCACGGCATGCCCGGCACCATGACCGCCCAGGGCCTCGCCGTGCTCGACCGGCTGAAGGCCTTCGAGGCCTGGCAGCAGGCCTATGGCCGCGCGATGGCCCGGCTCAGGGGCGAGACGCCCGCCTGAGCCGGGCTGCCCGCATCAGCGCCTTGCGTCCCGGGCGCTGGGATCAGCGCCTTGCATATTGCGTCGCGCCGAACAGGATCTCGCGCTGCTTCTCGTCCATCGGGCCGGTGCGCGAGCGATCGCTCAGCACCTTGACCCCGCGCTCCACCGCCGGCCGGGCGGCGATTGCCTCGAACCAGCGCCTCACATTCGGATAATCGTCGAGCGTCACGCCCTGGCGCTCCCAGGACCGCATCCAGGGAAAGATCGCCATATCGGCGATGGAATAGGTGCCGGCGATATAGGGCCGGTCGGCAAGCCGCCGGTCGACGACGCCATAGAGCCGTCCGGCCTCCTTGGTGTAGCGGTCGATGGCGTAGGGGATCGGCTCCGGCGCATAGGCGCGGAAATGATGCACCTGCCCCAGCATCGGCCCGATGCCGCCCATCTGGAACATGAGCCACTGGATGACTTCGTAGCGGCCATGCAGGTCCTTGGGCAGGAACCTGCCGGTCTTCTCCGCGAGATAGAGCAGGATCGCGCCGGATTCGAACACCGAGATCGGCTTGCCGTCCGGGGTATCGGTATCGATGATGGCGGGGATGCGGTTGTTGGGACTGATGGCGAGAAATGCCTTTTCGAACTGGTCGCCGCGACCAATATCCACCCCGTGGGTGTTGTAGGGGAGGCCGGTCTCCTCGAGCATGATGTGGACTTTGTGGCCGTTCGGCGTCGCCCAGCTGTAGAGCTCGATCATCTCTGCTTCCTTTCCCTAGGGAGCGATTTCCTTCCCGCTTGTCGCGGAGATGGGGTGGCGGGGCCCTCATTGCCACTCGACGCAGCCATGCTTCGATCGAACTTGACGGAGAGGGCTGAATGAGTCAGGGCCGGTTCGCCATCCTTCTTGGGGCGGCCCTGGTCCTCGCGGCGGCAGGGGTGAAGGCCGAGCCCGGTGACGTCGATCTGCTGGAGGAGGTCGGATGATCAAGACAATTCTCGTTCCTGCGACCGGAAGCGATTTGGACATTGCCGTTTTCCAATCGGCGCTGACGGTGGCGCGCGCATTCGCGGCGCATCTCGAAGTCCTGCATGTCCGGGTCGATGCGATGGCAATGGCCGCGTCGATGGTTTCAGGCGCCGAAGTTGGTGCTAGCGCCACGGTCATTGGACTGGTCGATCAGATAAAGGAGGATGCCGGCCGGCGGGAGGCGAAGGCCAGACAGACCTTCGACGAGTTCTGCGCGCGAGAGCGGTTGGTGCTGGCGGATACGCCGGTCGCACAAGGGGATCCCTCGGCGCAATGGCTCGGGGAAGTCGGCGACCAGGGCTACTGGGTTGCGGAGCGGGGACGCGCGGCTGATCTCATCATGATCGGACGTCGGACAGACCATCCCGGGGCGTCGGTCGACACGATAGAAACGGCGCTGTTCAGCAGCGGCCGTCCGGTCTTGATATCACCAGCGGCGGCTCTCGCGGCCCTTCCCGAAACGGTTTTCATTGCCTGGAAGTCGACGGCCGAAGCAGCCCGCGCTGTCGGCGCGGCGATGCCGTTTCTCTCGGCCGCCAAGCAGATATTCATCGTCACCGTCGCTGAGGACCGGGATCTTTCGGATGAAGAGGGGGCACGGTTGCTGGCCTCGCTGCGCTGGCACGGCTTCAACGTGTCGATGCGTCGCCTGCCGCCCGGTCCGCAGGGCGCAGCCAGCACCTTGCTTGCCGCGGCGGCCGAGCAGGGCGCTCTCGTCGTAATGGGAGCCTATGGGAACAGCCGGATGCGCCAATGGGTCTTCGGCGGCTTCACCCGGCAGGTGCTGCGTGGTGCCGAGGTGCCTGTATTGATGATGCACTGATTCGATCGCTCGGCTCGTTTCGTCCGGCCCGGCTCTACTTGACGGGTGACGACCGAGCATTCGGCCATGCATGCCCGAGGGTACACGCTCGGGCGACCCGCATCACAGGATGCGTCCTGCTCGGAGGTCCGACCAGGGGGCGGGCCATTGCCCGGCTCCAGCGCGAACCTGCCGACTTGGCCAGGGCACCCTCTCTCGGAGTCGGGGCTAGAAGTCGATATTGCCCTTGCGCTGCTGGTCGAAGAGGAATCCGCCGAGCAGCCCGCTGGCGCCGCCGATGGCAGCGCCCAGCCCGGCATTGCCGGCCATCGCGCCGATCGCCGCGCCGCCGGCCGCCCCCAGGGCGCCGCCGCTCAGCGTCCGCGATCCCGTGGTTTCGCCACAGGCCGCCATGGTCAGGCCCACCGCTACGATCAGAGTCAATGGCAGGAATTTCATGACGGGCATCCTTCTCATCCTTTGCACGGCCATTTCGAGGCCAGGCCTCGAAGGGCACCCATCAGGGCCGAATCCGTCATGAATTTTTGGTCCTGCTGGTGGCTTGCAGCCCAGCTGACGAAAGCCTGGATGCCCTGGTCCCGCGTCACACCCTGCGGATAGCAGATGAGGCGCTTGTTGGGGTTCGCATCCGCAATTGCATTCTGAAACGTGACCACGCCGAGAAGAAAGCCTTCGCAGTAATTGATGGCCGCGGTCCGCAGCGGATCGTTGTCTGCCGTTGAGCAGAGCCGGTAGAGATCTTCCGTCGTGTTCAGCACGAAGGTCGACGAATCGACCGCGCGCGCAGCAGCCGGCCATAGGCTCAAGGCGATCATGGCGAGCAAGCACGTCCTCGACATTTGTCCCTCCTCTGCTTCAACGGCACTCAAGGCCCGGCGCGGCGTAATGCGGCAACGGTGAGACGAAGTCGTGTCACGGCAGGTTAGGCGTGCACGCGTTAATACATCGCAAAACCCGAGGCGGTCTCAGGATGCCGCAGGAGGCGGCATGGGGCAAGCCAGTTGCCTGACGAGGTGGTTCCGGAAGGATCTGTCCCCTCCCGCTTGGGTTGGCGATAAAATGAGGCAGGCGCGCATTCAATCTGACGGAGGACGACCGATGAGGCAGCGCTGGATTGGCATATTTCTGACGGCGGCCCTCGCTTTCGCTGCAGCGGGAGCGCAGGCCCAGCAGCCCTCGGGCAACACCAACAGCAGCGACAACACACCCTGGAACAGGCGCCTCGACGATGTGCGGGTCGACCAGATCCGGCTGCAGACGGATCGCTTCGACACCGTGACCCAGCTGGTGGTGATCACGCCGGACTGCGCCTTCCGCAGCGATACCCGCAACATCACCCGGCGCAACGTCAATCGCCTCGGCTTCACCCAGGGCCTGCCGCTGATCGGCGGCTTCTTCACCAACACGCCACGCAGCGGGACGCTGAACGGATCCAACCAGATCGGCCTCGCCTTCCTGAAGGGGAACGTGCTCTATGTCGACACGCGTCCCGTGACGAGCCTCGACAAGCCGGATCCCGCCATGCTCGACGCGCTCGCCAGGGGGCCGACCGGGGCCGCGAGCGCCGATCTCCGGCTGCCCGGCGCCGAGAGCCCGCAGACCATCAGCGTCGTCAACCGCGACTTCCAGTTTGTGATTCAACCCGGCCGCTTCACCGCCGTCGCCCCGCCCGGCTATCGCTGCGGCGCGAACGCGCTCGCGGCAATGCCGTCCCTGGCCTCCTTGTTCCAAAGGCAGGAGGGCACCGCTCACGATCTCGACGGCCAGCTCGTCGCCCTCGTCCCCCCGAGCATCATCGCGAACTGAGTGCTTGACACGATACGCTCTTTGCGTATATCCTTATAAATCTAGCTTGGTGCCGCCCGCTCTCAGTGATCGCGCAGTCGGCCAGCTCGTCTTTCACCTCAGAAGGGAGAGGACGTCCCTGCTGATTCCCTGCAGAAGCAGGTGAACGCCCTCTCCGCTAGGCTGTCAGCTTCTCCTTCAGGCGCTGGTTGAGCAGCGCCGGATTGGCCTTGCCGGCGGTCGCCTTCATGACCTGGCCGACGAAGAAGCCGAACAGCTTCTCCTTGCCCGAGCGGTATTCGGCGACCTTGTCGGCCTGCTGGGCCATGACCCGGTCGATGGCCTGATCGATGGCGCCGGTATCGGTCACCTGGCGCAGGCCCTTCTCCTCGACGATTGTTCCGGCGGGCTTGCCCGTCTCCACCATGGCAGCGAAGACATCCTTGGCGATGCGTCCGGAGATGGTGTTGTCGGCGATGAGGTCGACGAGGCCGCCCAGCGCCGCCGCCGATACCGGGGAGTCCGCGATCTCGACGCCCGCCTTGTTGAGGACGGCGAAGAGCTCGGAGATCACCCAATTGGCGGCGAGCTTGGCATCGCGGCCCTTGGCCAGGGTCTCGTAGAAGCCGGCGGTCTCCTGGTCCGCCACCAGCACCCCGGCATCATAGGCCGACAAGCCGTAATCCTTGATGAAGCGCTGCTTCTTGGCATCGGGCAGCTCCGGCAGGTGGGCCTTCAGCCCCTCGACCCAGGCGGGATCGAGCTCCAACGGCAGCAGATCCGGATCGGGGAAATAGCGGTAGTCATGCGCATGCTCCTTGCTGCGCATGGGGCGCGTTACGCCGCGGCCGGAATCGAAGAGCCGCGTCTCCTGCCGGATCGTGCCCCCTTCCTCCAGCACCTCGATCTGGCGCCTCGCCTCGTAGTCGATGGCCTGCTGGACGAAGCGGATCGAGTTGACGTTCTTGATCTCGCAGCGCGTGCCGAGCTCTCCGCCCGGCCGGCGCACCGAGACATTGACGTCGCAGCGGAGGCTCCCCTCCTCCATGTTCCCGTCGCAGGTGCCGAGATATCGGAGGATCGAGCGCAGCTTGCGCAGATAGGCCGCCGCCTCTTCGGCGCTGCGCATGTCGGGCTCGGAGACGATCTCCATCAGCGCCACCCCGGCGCGGTTCAGATCGACATAGGTCTTGCTCGGATGCTGGTCGTGCAGGCTCTTGCCCGCATCCTGCTCGAGATGGAGCCGCGTAATGCCGACCTCGCGCGAGCGCCCATCGGCGAGATCGATGGTGATGACACCCCTGCCGACGATGGGCTGCTGGTACTGTGAGATCTGATAGCCCGCCGGCAGATCGGCATAGAAATAGTTCTTCCGGTCGAAGACCGAGCGGTGGTTGATCTCCGCCTTGAGGCCGAGCCCGGTCTTCACCGCCTGCTCGACGCAGAAGCCGTTGATCACCGGCAGCATGCCGGGAAAGGCGGCATCGACGAAGCTGACCTGGGTGTTGGGCTCGGCGCCGAAGGCGGTGGCGGCGCCGGAGAAGAGCTTGGCCTTGGAGATCACCTGGGCGTGGACCTCGAGGCCCAGCACGATCTCCCAGGGTCCGTTATGGCCTTCGATATAGTCGTTCATGGCATTCACCTCAGATCGCCGGGTTCAAATGGCCGGCTTGGCCGTGAAGGCCGCCGCCTCTTCCAGCGTGCGGGCGGCGCGGAAGAGCGTCGCCTCGTCGAAGGCCCGGCCGATGAGCTGCAGGCTCAGCGGCAGCCCCTCATTGGTGAGGCCCGCGGGCACCGAGATCCCCGGCAGGCCGGCGAGATTCACCGGCACGGTGAAGACGTCGTTCAAATACATGGCGATGGGATCGTCCATGCGCTCGCCGATGGCGAAGGCCGCCGTCGGGGTCGCCGGCGTCAGGATCGCATCGACGGTCTCGAAGGCGTCGGTGAAATCCTTGAGGATCAGGCTCCGCAGGCGCTGGGCCTTCAGGTAATAGGCGTCGTAATAGCCGGCCGAGAGCACATATGTCCCGATCAGCACCCGGCGCTTCACCTCGGCGCCGAAGCCAGCGGCCCGCGTGTTCTCATACATCTCGTCCAGCGAGGCGCCGGGTACGCGCAGCCCGAAGCGCACCCCGTCATAGCGGGCGAGGTTGGAGGAGGCCTCGGCCGGGGCGATGATGTAGTAGGTCGGCAGCGCATATTTGGTGTGCGGCAGAGAGATGTCGACCATCTCCGCGCCCGCCGCCTTCAGCCAGCCGATACCCTTGGACCAGAGCCCCTCGATTTCCGGCGCCATGCCGTCCATGCGGTATTCCTTGGGAATGCCGATGCGCAAGCCCTTCACCCCGCCGCGAAGCCCCGCGCGGTAGTCCGGCACGGGGAGATCGACCGAGGTCGAATCCTTCGGGTCGTGGCCGGCCATCGCCTGGAGCATCAGGGCCGCATCCTCGACGCTGCGGGCGAGCGGCCCCGCCTGGTCGAGGGAGGAGGCGAAGGCGACGATGCCCCAGCGCGAGCAGCGCCCATAGGTCGGCTTGATGCCGACGATGCCGCAGAAGGCCGCGGGCTGGCGGATCGATCCTCCCGTATCGGTGCCCGTGGCCGCCATGGCCATGCGCGCCGCCACCGCCGAGGCCGAGCCGCCGGAGGAGCCGCCGGGGACGAGGTCGCGATTGTCGCCGCGCCGGGTCCAGGGGTTCTTGACGTTGCCGTGGTAGCTCGTGGTGTTGGAGGAGCCCATGGCGAACTCGTCCATGTTGAGCTTCCCCAGCATCGCCGCACCGGCCGCCCAGAGCTTCGCCGTGACCGTCGATTCATAGGGCGGCTTGAAGCCGTCCAGGATGTGGGAGCCCGCGGTAGTGAGCACGCCCTCGGTGCAGAAGAGATCCTTGATGCCGAGGGGAATGCCCTCCAGGAGCCCGGCCTTGCCGGCTTTGCGCCTCTGATCGGATTCCGCCGCCATGGCGAGCGCCTTCTCCGGCGTCTCGGTGACATAGGCGTTGAGCCCGCGATTGGCTTCCATGACGGCGATATGCGCCTCGGTCAGCTCGCGGGAGCTGAAGCTGCCTTTGGCGAGGCCAGCCAGGGCCTCGGTCATGGTCAGTTCGGTAAGCTCGCTCATCACTCCACCACCTTGGGCACGGCAAAGAAGCCCATGGCCGGCTCAGGCGCATTGCCCAGCAGCCGGTCGCGATTGGCACCGTCATTCACCTCGTCCGCGCGCCGGGGCAGCTGGCGGGCGACCACGCTCGCCATCGGCTGGACGCCGCTCGTGTCGACCTCGCCCAGTTGCTCGACCCAGGCGAGGATCTTGCCGAGATCGCCTACCAGGGCATCGGCTTCCTCATCGCTGACGCGAATGCGGGCGAGCGTGGCGATATGCCGGACGGCGGCACGATCCAGTGACATGGGCCTGGGTCCTTCGGAGGTCTACCTGTCGCGAAATGGCGCGGACCCTAGCAAAGCGGCCCCCCAGCCGCAACATGCAGCCGCAATAAGTCCCGCAACGAGCCGCGCACCCGCCCTCAGCGCATCATCCCATGCCAGGCGGCGGTGATCCCGAAGACGAGGATGAGGGCGCCCGAGACGCGCGAGATCCAGCTGAGCAGCGGCTCGTCCATCCTGTGGCGCACCACCCCGATCCCGAGGCTGAGGCAGAGCCACCAGCCGGCCGAGCCGGCAAACACGCCGAAAACCAGCGTGGTCGCTGCGCCATAGCTGTCGCCGGCGGACCCGGTGTTGAGGGCGGCGAAGATGGCGATGAAGGAGAGGATCGTCAGCGGATTGGCAAGCGTCAGCATGAAGGTCCCGGCGAGATCGCCCGCCAGCCCCGCCGCCGTCCGCCGCAGCTTCGCCGGGGCGCGCGACGGCTTGGCGAGGATGATGCGAAGCCCGAGCAGGCAAAGGCAGATCCCGCCGATGGTGGCGATGGCGGCGCGATGGCCGAGCAGGACCTCCTGCACCAGAGTGAGGCCGAAGGCGGCGACGGCGCCATAGACGGTATCGGCCAGCGCCGCCCCCAGGCCGGAGGCCAGGCCCGAGATCCAGCCGCCGGCCAGCGCCCGCTGGATGCAGAGCAGGCCGATCGGCCCCACCGGGGCGGCGATCGCGAGGCCCACGACCAGCCCCTTGATGAACAGTTCGATGCTCACATCGCCCCCCTCAGGCGAATCACCTTCCGCGAATCCCCCTATGGCCAGTCCCGAGGCCAAGCTATTGGGGATCGGCGTTTTCCGGCAACAGGGAAATGCGCTAAGGCTAGCGGATGCCGGTGATCGACATTGTGCAGATGAAGGGGGTGCTTGTCCCGGGGGGCCGGCTCCTCGGCCTCGATATCGGCAGCAAGACCATCGGGCTTGCCATCTCGGATTCGGCGCTTCGCGTGGCCGCGCCGCTTGCCGTGCTCGAGCGGGGCAAGTTCGCGGCCGACGCGGCGCGGCTCCAGGCGCTGATCACCGAGCGCGGCGTGGGCGGGCTGGTGGCCGGGCTCCCTATCGGGCTGGACGGGCGCGAGGGCCCGCGCTCCCAATCGGTGCGCCAGTTCGCGGCCAATCTCCTCCGGATCATCGACCTGCCGCTCGCCTTCTGGGACGAGCGCTTCTCGACCATCGCCGCCGAGCGGCCCCTGCGCGAGGCGGAGATGTCCCACCGCCGGCGCGGCGCCGTCGTCGACAAGCTCGCCGCCGCCTATCTCCTCCAAGGTGCCCTCGACCGTCTGGCCGCCATCTCTTGAGGACGGAAGTCGCCCGACAGACTTCCCCCCTTGTGGGGAGGGTTGGGGTGGGGGTCTGATCCACGGCAGCGGAATCAAACAGACTGAGATGTGCGCTTCGGTATCTGCGGCCAACCCCTCCCCGTCCCTCCCCCCTCCAAAGCGCGGGCCTGACGGCCCGCAGGGGGAGGGAGAGGAGAGTCGGTCCGCCCTCCAATCGTTGAATCGCGTCGCTTGACGGCAGGGCGGCCGCCATGGTCATTCGCCCGCCGAGACCATCCTCCTCGAGGTTCACCCCATGCCCGGCCCGCTTGATGGCATCCGCGTCTTCGATCTCGCCCGCATCCTCGCGGGGCCAACCTGCACCCAGCTTCTGGGCGATCTCGGCGCCGATGTGATCAAGATCGAGCGGCCAGGTGCCGGCGACGATACCCGCAAATGGGGCCCGCCCTATGTCACGGACAAGGCGGGCAAGGACACCGGCGAAAGCGCCTATTATCTCAGCTCCAACCGCAACAAGCGCTCGCTCGCCATCGACATCGCCAAGCCCGCGGGCCAGGCGCTGGCGAAGCGCCTGATCGCCAAATGCGACATCATGGTGGAGAACTTCAAGGTCGGCGACATGGCGCGCTATGGCCTCAGCTACGCCGATCTGAAGGCGGCCAATCCGCGGCTGATCTACTGCTCCATCACCGGCTTCGGCCAGACCGGGCCCTACGCGCCGCGCGCCGGCTACGACATGCTGGCCCAGGGCCTCGGCGGCATCATGAGCGTGACCGGCGAGCCCGACCGGCCGCCGATGAAGGTCGGCGTCGGCATCGCCGACATCATGTGCGGCATGTATGCGGCGAGCGCGATCCTCGCCGCCCTCCACCATCGCGACCGCACTGGCGAGGGCCAGTATATCGATCTCTCGCTTCTCGATACCCAGGTGGCCTGGCTTGCCAATGTCGGGCTCAACTACCTGACCTCCGGCGAGGTGCCCCAGCGCCTGGGCAACGAGCATCCCAATATCGTGCCCTACAATGTGATGGCCGCCGCCGACGGCCATGTGATCCTGGCCGTGGGCAATGACAGCCAGTTCGCGAAGTTCTGCGAGTTCGCCGGCGCGCCCGATCTCGCCGGCGATCCGCGCTTCGCCACCAACGAGAAGCGCGTCGCCAATCGCCGGGCGCTCTATGCGCTTCTGGAGCCGGTGCTGAAGCTGAAACCGCAGCATGACTGGGTCGCGGGCCTCGCCAAGCTCGGCGTGCCCTGTAGCCCGGTCAACACGGTGGAGCAGGTCTTCGACGATCCCCAGATCAAGGCTCGCGAGATGCGGCTCAGCATGCCCCATGCGCTGGCGGGCAAGGGCACGGTGGACCTGATCGCCAATCCGATCCGCTTCTCAGCGACGCCCGTCGCCTATCGCCAGGCCCCGCCTTTTCTCGGCCAGCATAGCGAGGAGGTGCTCAGAGAGCTCCTCGGACTGGACGAGGCGGGCATCGCGCAGCTGCGGAGGGACGGCGCGATATGATTCCCCAGAAAGAAAGCGCCTTAGCTGGCAGCGGCGCTCGATCCGGCCGAAAAAGGCACGGAGATTGTTGACGACCCTTCAAGAAGCCGAGTGCCAGCCGTGTAAACCGGCTGCCCTCGATGCAGTCTGGTACAACTTCGTCAAGATGCACAAGACCCTGCGGATAACACCGGCAATGGCTGCGGGCGTCACGGATGAGACGCCAGCTCGCCGGATCACTTGCCGCTGTGGCGAACATAGATCCCTGAAAGCTGACATTGAGGCCACCGCATTTGTTGTTGTCATCAACCACGAGATAGCGGCCGAAAAGCTGAAGTCGCGCGGCGCATCCCGGACCGTCTAGTGGCGAAGAGCCTGGCTTGTCGGGATCATAGCCGATCGCCAAACACCTATTTCGTGGTTCGGCATTGCCCGTGAGTTGGCCTTCATTTGCGGTCGCCTCGCCAATCCAGGTCGCCGCTCCTGAAATTTCTAGCTCGTTGCCATGAGATCTCAGGATGACTTCGGCTTCGCTGTCCCGCCGCCACTCGCCATCCCAATCTTGAGCAGATAAATTCTTGGGCGCCACGACGACGACTGCCGCCTTTGGCAGCCAGCCGCTCGTTTCCACCCCCTTCGGCGACTTGAACGTGGCGCAAAGATAGGCACCGTTCGTCGCAGTCACGAGGATATCGTCACCGGGCACAAGGAAACCTCTCAGCCGACAGGCTCTGTCAGGCGATGGACACATCGGCGTTCGCGCACTTTGATTGGCGACGAAATAGACCCGAGCGTCGGTTGCAATGACCTTTGCGCTCGAGATCTCGTTCGCGTTCGACCACATTACGCCCAAGCAGTCCGACTGCGCCGCAGAAGCTTGGCCCGCAAGGAGCAATGCTGAGATGGCCAGAAACACCCGGGAAGAATTCATGGCGCCGCTCCCTAAAAGCAGTATCCGATCCTTGTTTCATGCCGGCATTTTGAATTTTAGCACAGCCTATGACGGCTGCGCAGGCGTCCCACTAGGGTGACAGGGCGTGGCCATCGAAGCTTTAGTCTCTTATGACCCCGGTCAAGGGTCTATATTAACTAATTACTGCAGTATCGGCTCTCCCAGAGGGGGCATCAGGCGACGCCGATGCCGCAGACGAGGCCGTTCTTGGCCATGGCGGGGCTTACCACCAGGAACAGGATGCGCCCGCTCTCCGTGGTCGTGACCTCCTCGATCTCGGCGCCGAAGAAATCGACCACGCGCCCGAGCCGCTGACCGGCGGCGACCTCCTCGCCCACCTTCACCTCATGGCGGAAGAATCCGGGACGCTGCGTGCGGATCCAGGTGAATTTCGAGAAGCGGCGCGGCGGTGGCATGTTGCGCGGGCCTTCCGGCAGCACCTCGAGGCTGCGCAGCACATTCTCCACCCCCGCCAGCAGGCCTTGGGCGATGCCGGAATCGTACTGGCCGGCACCGCCATCCTCCACCAGGATGGCCGGAATGCCGAGGCCCGAAGCCGTGGCATAGGCGAGGCCGGAGACGGGGGAGTGGCGCCCGCCCTCGACCAGGAGCGATGGCGAGCCGAAGGCCTCGGCCATGGCCGCACTCTTGGCGTCGACCGCGGCATCTCCCGTCACGTGATAGATGGCGAAGGGAACGAGCGCCTCCGGCAGATCGCCGCCATGCATGTCGATATAGGCATCGGCATGGCGGATGGCGCGCTGGGTCAGGTGATGAGCGACGCGCTCGCTGAAGCTGCCCTTGGCCTTGCCGGGAAAGACGCGGTTGAGGTTGAGATTGTCCACCGGCGAGACGTAAGGGGCGCGCTCCCAGAAGGCGGAGGGATTCATGACCGGCAGGCACAGCACCTGCCCCCGCACCCGTTGGGGATCGAGGCTGGCGCCAAGACGAATGGCAGCATCGATGGACGGATATTCCGAGCCATGGATGCCGGCCGTCACCAGCACCGCCGGGCCCGGCAGAGCGCCGTTGACCGCGATATAGGGCCAATCCCAGCCGGCGAGCACCGGGTCGTCCCAGGCGACATGACCCTGGGCCTTGCCGCCCGCCGGCGGCGCCGGCACGAGATCGAACTTCCAGGCCGAGATCACGATCGCATCCTCCCCGTTTGAACGAGACACTCTCGTCTCATCTTCGGCGGAAGCGGCGCCCGAGTCGATGGCCGATGCGGGCGCCGATTCGCCGTTGGAATCAACGCGCCGGGCGCTGTTGCTTCCCTTCCCCAGGAGCAGACACTATAAGGGGTCTTCGAATGAGCGCTGCCCCCGCCCTTCGATTTCGCCACCGCCATCTTCTGGGCATCCAAGGACTCTCCGAGGAGGAGATCGTCGCCCTCCTCGATCTCTCCGAGACCTATGTCGCCTTCAACCGCAGCGCCGAGAAGAAGCGCGAGCTGCTCGCCGGGCGCACGCTGATCAACCTCTTCTTCGAGAATTCCACCCGCACCCGCACCTCCTTCGAGCTGGCGGGTAAGCGTCTGGGCGGCGACGTCATCAACATGCAGGCGGCCACGAGCTCGATCAAGAAGGGCGAGACCCTGATCGACACGGCCATGACGCTGAACGCCATGCATCCCGATGTGCTGGTGGTGCGCCATCCGGATTCCGGCGCCGTCAATCTCCTCTCCCAGAAGGTCAGCTGCGCGGTCATCAATGGCGGCGATGGCAGCCATGAGCATCCGACCCAGGCGCTGCTCGATGCGCTCACCATCCGGCGCCGGCGCGGCCGGCTCCAGGGCCTGCTGGTGGCGATCTGCGGCGACATCCTGCACAGCCGCGTCGCCCGCTCGAACATCCATCTCTTGACCACCATGGGTGCCAGGGTGCGGGTCATCGCCCCGCCGACGCTGCTGCCCAGCGCCATCGATCGCCTCGGCGTCGAGATCTTCTACGACATGCGCCGCGGTCTGAAGGATTGCGACATCGTCATGATGCTGCGCCTGCAGACGGAGCGGATGCAGGGCGCCTATGTGCCCTCGATCCGCGAGTACTTCCGTTTCTATGGCCTGGATCGGGCGAAGCTGGGTGAGGCCCGCCACGACGCC
>DATFRE010000544.1:0-9080 GCA_035263545.1 Dongiaceae bacterium | reverse complement strand
GCTATCGGCAAGCAGGTCGTGGCCCGGATTCTGGAGCTGATCAGGACGGGGAGCCTCAGGGCCGGGGACCGCCTGCCGCCGGAAAGGGAATTGATCGAGATCTTCGGGATAAGCCGGCCGAGCCTGCGCGAGGCGCTGCGGGCCCTTTCGACCCTCGGAGTCGTCGAGTCACGGCATGGCGGCGGGGCCTTCGTCAGCGATCTGGACGCACGAACCCTGCTTGCCCCGCTCGACTTCTATCTTTCTCTGACCAAGACCAACTTCAAGGATGCATTCGATAGCCGTCGCGTGATCGAGATCGAGATCGTCCGGCGCGCCGCGACCAAGGCGAGCCAGGCTGACATCGCCGACCTTGAGGGAATCATAGCCGCGCACAGCACGGTGCAGCGCGACCCGATCGGCTTTCGCATCCTCGACAGCCGCTTCCACCAGAAGCTGTCGGAGATTGCGGGCAACGCCGTGCTCCAGCGGATAGCCTATGGATTGTACAATCTCGGCCTCGACTTCCAGCATTTCGATCTCCGGACGCGCCGCGACCCCGGATTGATCGCCCGGAGCACCCGCGATCACGCCGAGATCGCCTCGGCGATTGTCGCTCGCGATCCCGAGGAAGCCGTCCGGGCCATGGCGAAGCACATCCGGAACATCGAGCTCAGCACGCAGAGGGTGATCGGAAACAGCGGCGCTCCTCCAGCCGACTGATCGGTTCATCGTCATCACCGCGACTTCCGGCCAGCCCTTGTACGCGCCTTAGCGTTCGAGCGAACGCCGTTCGCGCGCGGATGGAAAGGGAGCCGTTTCACCGCCATGACGGCAAGGAGGATCAGGCCCCAGGAGGCGAGCGCCAGGTGCGGGCTGACATTCATGAGATTGAAGCCGCTGGCGACGACCTGGAGGATCCAGAGTGCGACGAACAGCCCGGCGATACGGCCGAACCCGCCATAGGGATCGATGCCCCCGAGGATGGCCGCGAGGATCGTGACCAGCAGGTATGACTGCGCGATGTCCGCCCCGGCCGAGTTGAAGCGGGCCATCATGACGACGGCGGCGAGCCAGCAGAGAAGGCTCGAGATGACATAGACCCATACCTGGACGCGCCGTGTATCGACCCCCGAAAAGCGCGTCGCTTCGAGATTGGAGCCGATCATGTGGATGCGGATGCCAAGTGCCGTCCGGGTGAGCAGAATATGGGCGAGGATCGCCACGATCGAGAAGACGACGAAGGATATCGGCACGCCCCAGACCGTTTCATTGGACACGAGGAGCAAGGCATCGGGAAAGCCGGAAAGCGTCCGCCCGCGCGTGAAGTAGATGCTGAAGCCATGCAGCAGGGTCATGGTGCCGAGAGTGACCAGGATCGGGTGAACCCCCAGCAGGGCGACGAGAAGACCGGTCACCAGCCCGACTAGGAGGCAGAGCACGAAGCCTGCGGCGAGCGCGCCGGCCAGCCAGAGAACGAGAGTGGGGCCGGCGGCGTCGGGGGGCATGAGCGCCGTCAGCATCCAGGCCATCAACAACGCCGCCTGATTCGCCGTCGCGATGATCGCGAGATTGATGCCGCCGGAAATCAAGGGAATTGCCATTGCCAGCGACAGCAGCCCCAGCTCCGGCAGCTGGAACATCATCGCCTGCAGCGTCGTGCCCCTGGGGAATGTCGTCGGCATCAGCAAAGAGAACAACGCCACGAGCCCGGCGAGGAGGACGAGCAGCGCTCCCATATTCGCCGTCTTGCCGCGAAGCGCCGAGATCAGCCGGTCCAGCTGAGCGGTGATGCCCTGGCGGGCGTCGCGGACCCCCTCACCGAGATTGTCCATCAGCTGACCTTGACCGAAGCCTGCCGGCGACCGCGCCTCTCGGCATAGCCGGTCATGCTGATGGAGACCAGGATGGCGAGCCCGATGACGACACCGAAGAAATAGGACGATGCGCCGATGAGGTTCAGGCCGTTCTGCAATACCGCGAGGAAAAGGACACCGAGGACAACGCCGCCCATCGATCCGATGCCGCCCACCAGGCTGGCTCCGCCCAGGATTGCCACGGCGAGCACGTTCAGCTCCTGCCCGGCCATCGCCGTCGGCACCGCCTGGTGAACGCGGCCCGCTTGAACGAAGCCCGCGACGGCGGCATGGAATCCAAGGTAGCCGTAGGCGAGCAGCTGGACGCGAAGCACGTCTATGCCGATGCGGCTTGCCGCTTCCGGGTTTCCGCCAAGCGCATAGACCTGACGGCCGATCCGCGTGCGGCTCATGAGATACTGGGTCGCGATGACGACCGCGATCATGGCGACGATGGGCAAGGTGAGCTTGACCACGTCACCCGAGCTCGTCACGTAGCGGGCGAATGCGATCCGGCCCGACCACCAGTCGGGCAGATTGTAGATCTCCTGCGCATCGGTCACGTAGATGAGAAGTGCGTAGTAGATGCTCGATGTCGCTATGGTCACGATGATCGAGACGACGCGCAGATAGTGCGTGAGCAGTGCGTTGATGCTGCCCATCACGATGCCGAGCGCCGCGGCGAGCGCCAGAGCGGGTAGGGCGGGGAGCCCCTGGCTCGTGATGAGATAGGCCGCCAGGTATTGGGTCGCCGAGGCGGTCGCGGTGAAGGAGACGTCGATCCCGCCCGAGACGAGAACCACGAAGACTCCGGCGGCAAGGATGGTGGTGACCGAATAGGCTTCGACGAGGTTGACGAAGTTGGAGAGGGTCAGGAAATAGGGGGAGGACAGCGAGAAGATCGCAAAGGTCGCCAGGTTCGCGGCGATCAGCGCAATCTCCGTGCGCCCCAGGACGGCTCCCAGCCTAGGCATAGAGAGCCTCGGCCAGCGCGTGATCGCTAGCGACTCCGGGGACGAATTCGCCGCAGATCCGCCCATCGCGCATGTGAAGGATGCGATCGCAATTGAAGTAGACCTCGGGAATCTCGTCAGAGATCAACAGGATGGAGACACCCTGTTTGGTCAATTCCCGCATGACCTCGTAAATGCCCTGCTTGTTGCGGATATCGACGCCGACGGTCGGGCTGTCGAGGATCAAGACCTTCGGGTTGGTGGCGAGCCATTTTGCGAGAACGACCCGCTGCTGGTTGCCTCCCGAAAGGGTCTGCACCGGCGCCTCGACGCTCGCGACCTTGATTCCCAGTCTCGCGACCCAGCTGCGCGCCAATTGATCTCTGCGGCCGCGGCCGATGAGCCCGAAGCGGTCGGACAGCCGCTCGAGAATCGTTATGGCGGCGTTGTCGGCGGTCGATTGCGGGAGATTGAGGCCGAGCGATAGGCGATCTTCCGAGACATAGGCGATGCCGGCCGCGATCGCACCCTGATTCGATCGAAGTCGAAGCGGGGAGCCATCGAGCAGGATTTCACCATGCTCCAGCGGACGCATGCCAAAGAGAGCGAGTGCGAGCTCCGTCCGTCCGGCCCCGAGAAGGCCGATCAGGCCAAGGATCTCGCCCTGGTGGAGCAGGAAGGAGACATCCTCGAACTCTCCGCTCCGGCTCGCCGCCCGGATCTCAAGCACCGGGGGCCGCTGGTGCGGCAGCCGGGCCGTGACTTCGCGCTTGATGCTCTCGCCGGTCATCAGTTCGGCCAGGCGATGATCGTCGACCTCGGCTGCGGGGAAGGTGCCCACCTTCCGGCCGTCCCGAAGAACGGTGACCCGTTCGGCGATCTCGACCACCTCTTCCAGGCGATGACTGACGAAGACCACGGCGACGTTCAGGCTTTTCAGCCGGCGAACCGTTTCGAACAGGCGTTCGACCTCGTGCCGCGTCAAGGATGATGTCGGCTCGTCCATGAACAGAATCCGGGCGTTGACGGCGAGCCCGCGGCAGATCGCGACGATCTGGCGCTGGGCCACGGGCAGCGCGCCGACCCGGGCATCGAGCGGAAGATCGGCGTCGAGACGAGCAAGCGTCGCCACTGCCGCCTCGCGCATGGCGCGATGCGGCGGCGGCCGGAACGGAGAACCCAGCTCCAGGTCGATGGCGATGTTTTCCAGAACCGTCAGGTTTGGAAACAGCGACAGGTCCTGGAAGATGACCTGAATGCCGAGAGATTTGGCTTGATGCGGCGTCAGGCTCGCCTGCGCCACGCCGTCGATGGCGATCGCGCCGCCGCCATCGGGCTCATAGACTCCGGCGAGGATCTTGATCAGGGTCGACTTGCCCGAACCGTTCTCACCGATCAGGCAATGCACTTCCCCGCGCTCGACCGACCAGTCGATCGAATCGAGCGCCAGCGTGCCTCCAAAACTCTTGCTTATGCCCGAAAGGGCGAGCAAGGGATGCGGCTGTTCAGAGGAGATAGCGCTCACCACGGCGAAACCCAGATTGCCAAGCTGCGCCGGATGCCGGCGACAAGAAGGTGGCTGCGCCCCGGAGGGCTATCCCCGGAGCGCAGCCTGAGCCCAAACGCAATCGGCCGACCGGAACAGGCGACGAGTTTAGATCGTCAAATGATCTTGGCCCACTCGTCAATCGTCTGCGGGTTGAGATCGATCTGCTTGTTGGCGCGGATGACTTTGGTCGACGTGTTCACCTGGCAGGGCCCCATGCCCGGAAGATCCATGCCGTCCTGGATCGTCCCGCCGGTTGCGAGGGTCTTGCCGAGGGCCACCATGGCATAGCCGGAATCGATGGGGTTCCACAGGAATCCGCGCGTGATCGCCCCTTCCTTCATGAGCTTGACGCCCTGGCTCGGGATGAACGGGCCGACGACGATCACCTTGCCGATCTTGTCGCGATCGGCGACCGCCTGGCCGGCACCGATCGGCCCGTTGGCACCGAAGATCAAAAAGCCCTTGAGATCGGGATGCGCCTGCATCTGGTCGATGGCCGTCTTGTAGCTGTCCTCGACGCTGTTGGAGACACCGAAGCGGTCGCCGATCTGCTCCATCTTCGGGTATTTGCTCTTTTGCAGGGCGACGGCGTAGTCCGCCCAGAGATTATGGAGTGCCACGGTCAGACCGCCCACATAGACCACATACTTTCCTTCGCCACCGATCGCCTGCGCGAAGGCCTCGAGATGCGCCTCGCCGAAGGCCTTGTCCTGGATCACCTCGATGTCCCAGTCGGCGTTCTTCTGACCGGGAGACTCGTTCATGACCACCTTGATGCCGGCCGCCTGGGCCCGGCCCAGAACCGGCTCCAGCGCCTTCCCGTCATTCGGGACGACGCCGATCACGTCGACCTTCTTGGCGATCAGATCCTCGATGGCGCGCACCTGCTCTGCCGGGTCGTCGGTGGTCGGGTTGATGATCGAGGCGTTCACCCCGAGATCCTTGCCCGCCTTCTCGACGCCCTTCGCGACATTGTCGAACCAGGGAATCTTGACCTTGCCGACGACGCCGATCTCCGGCGGATTGTTGGCCGCCAATGCCCTGGTCGAGGCGAGCGCCGCCACGGCGCCCAGGCCGACGCCGCTTTTGATCAGCGTGCGACGAGAAATTCTGCGCATCCTTGTTCCTCCCGTTTGGGTCTCGTTTCTAACGGCGATTCCTGCCGGATTTCCGCCGGTTTTCTTGTGCCTGAAAGTGGACAGACCACTTTCGATGATTCACTCTTTCGGCCCAAAGTCAAGCGCGCCCTTATCTCCCCTCTCCCGCGCTTTGAAGCGGGAGAGGGAAAAGACTCGGGGCGCGAACTCAGATCCCCAGCGCTTCGGCCACGAGGCGGTGGAAGTGGTGCACCGCATGCTCGCTGATCTCGCTGCGCTCGGGATCGACGATGAAGCGGCCCTGGCGGTAGCCGCGCGACGCGAGCCCGCGCTGGACGGATTCGCAGATCCGATTGTCCTCGATGCTCAGGATATTGCCGGAGTAGCTGCGCGCGCGCTCCTGCTGCTCGGTCCGCTGGCCGTCCGGCGAATAGGAAATGTAGATCTGCTCGGAGCGCGTCGGGCTCAGCGGGTTCCACCAGAAGAGCGCGAAGCCCGGATCGCCCGGCATGAGATTGACCGTGGCCATGGGCCAGAGCCACCAGAAGCCGCTGAGCTGCACCGGCGCCTCGGGATCGAAATCGAAGGCCTTGTTCTGCGGCCGGACCTTGCGCCCGATATGGGAGGAATGGATCTCGTGGCAGATCGAGCGATAGGCATCGAGATCCACCAGGTCGGCGAAGGCCGGATGGGCCGGCGCGCAGTGATAGCATTCGAGGTAGTTGTCGACGCCGACCTTCCAATTGGCCTCGATGACCGAGCTGCCGGCCTCGACCCGCCGCATCAGGGCGAAGCCCGGTATATGGCTCTCGATCTCCTCGAGCAGGCCTCCGATCCGGGGGGCCAGCGGCTCCGCATGGGGATCGAGGTTGTAGAAGACCAGCGGCCCCAGCGTCTCCACCTTGACCGGCGTCAGGCAGAACTCCTTGGGCTCGAATCCTTGCAGCGCCTCGGCACCGCGGGCGCTGCGCAGCTCTCCGGTCAGGTGATAGGACCAGGCGTGATAGGGGCAGGTGATGACCCTGGCGCGCCCGGTGCCGGTCAGGAGCTCATGGGCGCGATGGGCGCAGACATTGTAGAAGCCGCGCAGCCGCCCGTCCTTGCCACGGCAGATGAAGACGCCCTGGTCGTGGATGGCGGCGGTGATGTAGCTGCCCGGCTCCGGCAGGTCGCTCACATGGCCCCCGAGATGCCAGCTCTTGAAGAAGATCGCCTCGCGCTCCCGGGCGAAGACCTCGGGCGAAGTGTAGAGATGCGAGGGCAGGATCAGCGAGCGCGCGGGATCGCGATCGAGCGGCCGGTCCTCGAGCAGGGCTTCCCATCTCGGCATGGCGTCCTCCTGTCCGACAGCGAAGTCTAGCGATCCCGATCCCGCCGGAGAAGAGGCCGCCCCGCTTGCCTTTTGCCGAGAGGGCAGGCGAGAGTGCTTGCGAGATTTGTTCCTTTCGGGGGCCAGCAGAATGCCGCGCGATCCGCGTTACGATATCCTGTTCGAGAAGGTGAAGATCGGCCCGGTCACGGCCCGCAACCGCTTCTACCAGGTCCCTCATTGCAACGGCATGGGCTACGACATGCCGCTGGCGCTGGCCGGCATGCGGGGCATGAAGGCCGAAGGCGGCTGGGCCGTCGTCTGCACCGAGGAGTGCGAGATCCATCCCTCCGGCGATGTCGCGCCTTACAAGGAGGCGCGGCTCTGGGACGATCACGACATCCCGGCATTGGCGCATATGACCGAGGCGGTGCATCGCCATGGCTCGCTCGCCGGCTGTGAGCTGGTCCATAACGGCCCCTCCTGCGCCAATATCTACAGCCGCATGGCGCCCATCGGGCCTTCGCACCAGCCGGTCAACAGCTACTTTCCCGCGCAAGCCCGGGCGATGGACAAGGAGGATATCCGCAACTACCGCCGCTGGCATCGCGAGGCGGCGCTCCGCGCCAGGCGCGCGGGCTTCGACATCATCTACTGCTATGCCGGTCACGATCTCTCGCTGCCCATGCATTTCCTCCAGCGCCGGCGCAACGACCGGCTCGACGAATATGGCGGCAGCCTGGAGAACCGCGTCCGCCTGCTGCGCGAGATCATCGAGGAGGCGAAGGAGGCCGTGGGCGACAGCTGCGCGATCGCGGTGCGCTTTGCCACCGATGAGCTCCTGGGGGAAAAGGGCATCGGCGCCGAGACCGAAGGCCGCGAGGTAGTGGAGATGCTGGCCGAGCTTCCCGATCTCTGGGATGTCAATGTCAGCCCCTGGTCGAACGACTCCACGACCTCGCGCTTCAAACCCGAGGGCTCGCAGGAGCCCTTCACCGCCTTCGTCAAGCGCGTGACCTCCAAGCCGGTGGTGGGGGTGGGCCGCTTCACCTCGCCCGACAGCATGGTCTCCCAGATCCGGCGCGGCATCCTCGATTTCATCGGCGCGGCCCGGCCCTCCATCGCCGATCCCTTCCTGCCGAAGAAGATCGAGGAGGGACGGCTGGAGGACATCCGCGAATGCATCGGCTGCAATGTCTGCGTCAGCGGCGATTTCACGATCACCCCGATCCGCTGCACGCAGAACCCCACCATGGGCGAGGAGTGGCGCAAGGGCTGGCATCCCGAGATCATCACCGGCAAGGGCTCCGATGATGCCGTTCTCGTGGTCGGTGCCGGCCCGGCCGGGCTCGAATGCGCGCGTGCCCTCGGCCAGCGCGGCTATCAGGTGCATCTGGCCGAGGCGGGGGAGGAGCTGGGGGGCCGGGTCAGCCGGGAATCCCGCCTGCCGGGCCTGGCGGAATGGGCCCGCGTGCGCGACCACCGTCTGCAGCAGATCGGCGGCATGGCCAATGTGAAGGTCTATCCCGCGAGCCGTCTCACCGCCGACGACATCCGCGAATTCGGATTTCCACATGCGGTGATCGCCACGGGCGCCCGCTGGCGCCGGGACGGCGTCGGCCGCTGGCACAGCTATGCCGTGCCCGGCTTCGAAGGGGAGGGGGTGCTCACGCCCGACGACATCATGGAGGGGCGGCTGCCGGAAGGAGAGCTGGCCCAGGGGCCCGTGGTCGTCTTCGACGACGATCACTACTACATGGGCGGCGTGCTCGCTGAGCGCCTGCGCCGCGCGGGCCTCGAGGTCACCCTGGTGACGCCCGCGGAGCTCGCCTCGATCTGGACGGCCAATACGCTCGAGCTTCGCTTCATCCAGGCGCGCCTTCTCGGTCTCGGCATCACCATCCGCCCCAGCCGCACCGTGACGGCCTTCCACGGCGACCATGCCGAGATCGAATGCGTGTTCACCGGCCGGAAGCAGGAGATCGCCGCCCGGACGATCGTCACCGTCACAGCGCGCCTGCCGGAGGATCAGCTCTATCGGAGCCTCCGCGCCGCCCCCGGCCCGCTCAAATCGGTACGCGCCATCGGCGATGCCTATGCTCCCAGCACCATCGCCGCGGCCGTCTATGCCGGTCATGACTATGCCCGCAATCTCGACGGCCCGCCTGAGGGTGAAGTCCCCTTCCGCCGCCAACTGACAGAGCGCGTGGCGGGATAGTCCGGATAACTCCTTCCACCCTTGACGGATACGCCGATTTACGTGTAAACTATAATATTACGTTAGCGGGGGAGAACCTGCTGCGAATTTGAACCTGCCGCATGTCACGACGGCCCCAC
>DATFRE010000543.1:0-3628 GCA_035263545.1 Dongiaceae bacterium | reverse complement strand
CGAATGGCCATAGGTCTTGCGGCCCTCGGCGTGCTCGCCGGTCTGGGCCGGGGCGAAGACGAAGCAGCCGGTCTCGATGGCGCGCGCGCGCATCAGCACATGCCAATGGGCCTGGCCCGTCGGCCGGGTGAAGGCGGAGGGAATCGCGAGGAAGCCGGCACCGGCCTGGGCCAGCGCGCGGTAGAGATAGGCGAAGCGCAGATCGTAGCAGACCGAGAGGCCGAGCCTGCCCCAGGGCAGATCCGCCGTCACCGCCTGATGCCCGGGACGAAAGGTCGCCGATTCCCGATAGCGCTCGCCATTGGCGAGATCCACGTCGAACATGTGGATCTTGTCGTAGCGCGCCGCGACATTGCCCGCGGGATCGAAGAGGAAGCTGCGGTTGGCGCAGGTCTTCTCGTCAAGCTTGATGGTGAGGGAGCCGATCAGGAGCCAGGCGCCGATCTCGGCCGCCAGCGCGCGAAAGGCCGGAATCGCGGGATGACTCGATTCGGGCTGGGCTTTGGCCAGGATCAGATCGCGCTTCGGCTCGATGCAGGTGGTGTTCTCCGGCGTCAGGATGAAATCGGCCCCGGCCCGGCGCGCCTCGCGCACCAGTCGCGACGCGGCCTCGATATTGGGCGCGATCTCCCGGCCCGAATTCAGCTGGATGCAGGCGACGGTGAAGGGCGTGGTCATGCGGCCGCCTCCAGCTTCTCCGACAGCTTGCCGTCGCGCTCGAGGGCATAGAGCTCGTCGGACCCGCCGATATGGGCGCCGTTGATGAAGATCTGGGGAACGCTCGTCCGCCCGCCGGCCAGCTCGGTCATCTTGGCGCGCTTCTCGGCATCGCAGCCCACGTCATATTCCGTGTAGTCCACACCCTTCTGCTTCAGCAGGCGCTTGGCGGCATGGCAGTAGCCGCAAAGCATGGAGGTGTAGATCTCGACCTTGGCCATCGAAGCGTCTCCAGAATCGCGAAGATATCGTTAAGATACATCGGACGGGGTCGTTGTCACCCTCGCGGCCTTGCATGCCTGCCCGGGGCCGCGCGCAGGTTCTGGGGCCGGATGACCATGGCGAGGGTCAGGACATCGACGCCGGCCGCCCCCGCCGCCTTGAGGGCCCGGGCGCAGGATTCCAGCGTGGCCCCGGTGGTCCGGACGTCGTCCACCAGCAGCACCCGGCGGTCCTCCACCAGGCTCCGGCGCGCCGGCGGCACCAGGAAGGCGCCGGCAACATTGCGGGCCCGGGCCGCGCGGCCGGCGGATTGCGGGGCCGTCCGGCGGCGCCGGACCAGGAGATCGGGCTTGAAGGGCCGGCCTGCCAAGCGCGCGGCGGCCTGGGCCAGCAGGGCCGCTTGGTTGTAGCGCCGGGTGAAGAGCCGCGTCCAATGCAGCGGAACCGGGGTCACCAGATCCGCCTCCGCCAGGAGCTCGGCCCCAGCCCGGGCGAGCCAGCGGCCGAAAGCGGGAGCGAGATCGGTCCGGTCGCCATGCTTGAAGGCCAGCAGCAGGGGCCGGCTGCCGGCGTCATAGCGCAGCACGGCGCGCGCCCGGTCGAAGACCGGCGGAACCGTCTGGCAGACCGGACAGAGCTCATCGGCCCCCAGCTCGATCTCGAAGGGATAGCCGCAGCGCCGGCAGAGCGGGGGTACGAGGAACTCGATGGCCGCCCAGCAGCCAGCACAGAGCGTCCCGGCCTCCGCCCCTTCCGCCAGCCCGGTTCCGCAGCCGGCGCAGCGCGGCGGCAGCACGAGGTCGAGGAGGCGCGTACCCGCCCGGCGGAGGGCGGCGGCGATCATGGCCCAGTCTAGCCCTGCCCCCTGCCGGAGCCCATAGTGCCGGCATGAGCGACGAGCTGACCCTCTTCGACCGGCGCCTGCTGCGCCGGCGGCGCGATCGCGCAGCCGCGCGGCTGGCGGAGCATGATTTCCTTCTCCGCGAAGCAGGGGAGCGCCTGGCGGACCGGCTCTCGGATGTGACGCGCCGGTTCCCGCTCGCCCTCGATCTCGGCTGCCGGGACGGGCTGCTGGCCGGCATTCTGGCAGGGCGCGGCGGGATCGAGAGGCTGATCGGCACGGATCCCTCCCTCGTCATGGCCCGCAGCGCGCAAGGTCCGGTGGTCGTGGCCGAGGAGGAGGCTCTGCCTTTCGCCCCGGAGAGCTTCGACCTGGTCCTCAGCCTCCTCAATCTCCATTGGGTGGGCGATCTGCCGGGCGCCCTGCTCCAGATCCGCCAGGCCCTGAAGCCGGGCGGGCTGTTCCTGGGGGTGATGTTCGGCCTCGGCACATTGGGCGAGCTGCGCGACTGCCTGCTGGCGGCGGAGAGCGAGCTTCGCGGCGGCGCGGGGCCCCGGGTTTCGCCCTTCGCCGATCTCAGGGATGCGGCGGGGCTGCTCCAGCGCGCGGGCTACGCGCTTCCCGTCGCCGATGCCGAGCGGCTGACGGTCACATATCCCGACGCCCTTGCCCTGATGCGCGATCTCCGCGGCATGGGAGAGGCCAATGCGCTCGCGGCGCGGCCCCGGGGCTTCGCCGGCCGCGAGCTCTTCGCCCAGGCCGCCGCTCTCTATGCCGAGCGCCATGCGGATGCCGAGGGGCGCATTCCGGCCGGCTTTCAACTCATCTTCCTCACCGGATGGAACGAGCCGCGCCGCGCCGGCTCGTAGCTCTCGCCACCCTCGGTGGCGTCAGAGAAGATCCTGCAGCATGGCGACCAGCGGCTTGTCGGCCGGGGGCATGGGATAGTCGCCCAGACGCGGCGCGCGGACCCAGGCCAGCTCCTGGCCCTCCTGCGGGGTCGGCTGGCCGTTCCAGCGCCGGCAGACATAGAGGGGCATCAGCAGATCGAAATCGGGATAACGGTGGGAGGCGAAGGTGAGCGGCGCCAGGCAGCTCTCCGCCACGTCGATGGCGAGCTCCTCGCGAAGCTCGCGGATCAGCGCGCCCTCCGGCGTCTCGTCGTCGCGCACTTTGCCGCCGGGAAACTCCCAGAGCCCGGCCATGGGCTTGCCCGCCGGGCGGCGGGCGAGGAGCACGCGGCCATCCGCATCCACCAGGGCGACGGCAGAGACCAGCAAACGGCGGCGTGCCGGGCGGCGCAGCGCCCTGAGCTCCACCCGCTGCGCCCCGCCGCGGGCGGGTGCCGGATCCTCGCTCTCGCCGATATAGGTGAATCCCAGCTTCTCCTGGACGCGGATCGAGCGCCGGTTGGCCGGCACGGCGGCGGCCTCGATGCGCGTCAGGCCGAGGCGAAGGAATCCATGTTCGATGAGAGCCTTGGCCGCTTCGGCCGTGAAGCCCATGCCCCAATAGGGCCGGCCGACCCAATAGCCGAGTCCGGCGATGCGCTCTTCCCGCACCCGCTGGTCCTGGGTCAGATCGAGCTCGATGCAGCCGAGAAAGACGCTGTCCTGGCGGCGCTCGATGGCGGCGACGAGCTTGTGTCCCGCTGCACTCTCGCCCCAGGTCTCGCGGATCCAGCCCGCGGCGCCGCCGGCGGGATAGGGATGGGGGATGCTGCCGGTATAGCGCGCCACCTCCCAGTCGCCGGCAAGCCGTTCGACCGCCCCGGCATCGGCCAGGACGAGGGGGCGAAGGCGCAAGCGCTCGGTCTCGATGGGCAAGGCCGCCAGCAGTCCGGCGGGC
>DATFRE010000542.1:0-12448 GCA_035263545.1 Dongiaceae bacterium | reverse complement strand
CGCGCAACCCCTCGCCGGCGACTGGCAGACTGGCCGTGGATGTATCGCTCATGACGCCTCCATCTCTGCCGGCCGCGTCGCTGGCTCCAACCAGCCATCTCCTCTCAGTCGAAGACGGACGCGAGCTGCTCGATGTCCAGTCCCTCCTTGACCGAGCGGAGATCGTGATAGGCGACGATGGCGACGAGTGCCTGATAGGGGCTGATGACGGCCACGGCGATGAAGCTCGCGATCGCGGCCCCCGTGATGCCGGCGATCCCGGCGCCGATCGCCTGAAGGATGAAGCTGCCGATGGCGAGCCCCAGAAGAGGCACGATATAGACCGCGAAGATGCCCCAGCGGTAACCCTTGGTCAGCGCATGGCTGCGGCCCAGGCTTTTGACCGGCCCGAGCCCCTCCACCACGCAGGCCGGAACGGCGACCAGGAACATGGTGAGGAATATCAGGCCCGGTACGATCAGGAGAAGAATGCCGATGAAGATGATGATGCTGGTCGAAACCGATGTCGCCAGCACGGGAAGAAAGCGGGCGAGGCCGCGCCGGATGGAGGTCGCGAGGTCGAAACGCTGGCCGCGGATATCCTGGAAGGCCCCCTGGATCATCGTCGCCTGGCATAGTGCGAAGACGACCATGCTGATCAGGATGGAGGTGAGGTTGGACTTGTTGTAGACGGAGACCGACTGGCTCTCCAGCTTCACCTGGCCGTAGTTCAGGACCGAGAAGAAATTCGGCACCGCCATGACCACGCCGAAAACGAGATATTTGGGCAGGTTCCCGAGCAGGACCGTCAAGGACCTGCTCAGGATCCGACCGACGCGAAACTCGCCGCCGCCGAGGGCCGGCGCCTGCGCTGATGTATTGCTCACCGGCTCCTCCTCGGTGCCGAAACCGAAACTTCGTCTCTCCTCAGTCGAACACCGACGCGAGTTGCTCGATATCCAGCCCTTCCTTGACGGTGCGTAGATCGTGATAGGTCATGATGTTGACGATCGCCTGATAGGCGCCGCCGACCGCTGTGACCACATAGGCGACGAGGGCGTTGCCGACCAAGCCGCCGATGCCGAGGCCGATGCGCTCGACAATGCCGCCGCCGATACCGATGATCAGTGCCGGCACGAGATAGATGGCGAAGATACGCCAGCGATAACCCTTGGTGAGCGCGCTGCTCCGCCCCAGGCTCTGGAACGGGCCCATGCCTTCGACGACGCAGACCGGGACGATGACGAAGAACATGGTCAGAAGGATGAGACCGGGGATGATGAAGAGCGCAAAGCCGATGGCCACCAGGATGCCGGCGCAGATCGCCGTGCCGAGGACCGGAAGGAACCGGCTGAGCCCGCGCTGGATGGAAGCGCCGATATCGAAGGGACGGCCGCGCACATCCTGAAAGGCCCCGTAGATCAGCGCCGACTGGCAGATGCTGAAGACGACGAGCCAGATGACGGCGAAGGTGAGGCCGCCGAAGATGGCCGCGCTGGTGAAGACCTGGCCCGGCCGCATGGGCTGCGCCGTGCTGACCTGGTCCGCGCTTATGAATACCGCGATGAGGTTCGGCAGGGCGATCACGGCGCCGAACAGGATGTATTTCGAGAAGTTTCCCGTGAGGATCGTGAGCGATTTGCTCAGGACCCGGCCGACTCGGAAGCCCTCGCTGCCGACCGCAAGATTGCGGGTGACGGATGTATCGCTCACCTGTTCCCCCCTCTGGTGATGGGGCCGGGTTGATCCCGGACCCCCGATTATCGCAGCTCCCCGTGACAGTAGTTTCGCAACCCTTGCCAAAGTCTCTACGCTCCGGGGATTGCTGGCAAGAGAGGGCCGGGGGAGGCGGGCGCTGCGGCGGTTTGACCTTCCCGCTGGGGTTGCCTGGCTTTAGGGCCCGGTATATATCTCGCCCACCCTAGAGGGGAGTAGCCTCCTTCGCCCAAGAAGGGCGCGGTTCAACATGCTTGGCTTCGGCCATGGACCGCGCAGGCCGCAAACGGCCCTGGCGAGACCTTTGGCATCGGCATCCGGTCCGGGCAGGACGGGGGTGCCGGCGTCATCGGTCATCTTCCGTCCCGCCCCGATCGACGATCATGGCTCCATCCCCGCGAGCGCGGCCGCTTTCGCGATGACCGCGTCCATTCTGCTCCTGCTGGCCTCGGCCGCGGCGATCTACATCGCCTGCGAGTTCTTCGTGAACGGAATCGAATGGGTCGGCCATCGCCTGTCGCTGGGGGAGACCGCCACCGGCACGGTGCTCGCCGCCTTCGGCACCGCGCTGCCGGAAAGCGTCGTGACCCTGGTGGCGACCGCTTTTGCGCGAGGCGGCAGCCCTGGCGAGGCCCAGCGCCAGATCGCCATCGGTGCCGCGCTCGGAGGCCCGCTCGTCCTCAGCACCCTGGCCTATGCCCTGGTGGGCTTGGCGCTGCTGCGCCATGCGCGTCGCCTGGATCGTGGGCCCGCTTGCCGGGTCGAGGTCGATCATCTGCGCCTCAGCCGTGACCAGGCCTGGTTCCTCGTGATCTTCATCGCCAAGATCGGCCTCGGCCTGGTGGCCTTTGCCCTCAAGCCCTGGTTGGGCGTGCTCTTTCTGGCCGCCTATGCCTTCTATGTCCGGCGCGAGCTCATGCAAGAGCGGGGCGCCATAACGGCTTCACACGAGGCCATCGACATGGAGCCCCTGAAGATCCGGGGGCGCGAGGCGGAGCCGGGCCTCGGTTGGGCACTGCTCCAGAGCCTGGCAGCGCTCGTCGTCATCTTCTTCGCCGCGCGCATCTTTGTCGGGCGGCTCGAGGAGATGGCGATCTCGCTCGGGCTCGCGCCACAGATCGCGGCCCTGCTTCTGAGCCCCATCGCCACCGAGCTGCCGGAGATGATGAATGCGCTCATCTGGGTGCGTCAGGGAAAGGAGCGCTTGGCGCTGGCCAATATCAGCGGCGCAATGATGATCCAGGCCACGGTGCCGACTGCCTTCGGCCTGTTCTTCACCCCCTGGCACCTCGACCCGGCGCTGCTGCTCTCGGCGGGGATCACCGCCGCAGCGGTGCTCTACCTCTTGTTCGCCTTTCGCCGCGGGCAAATGAGGGGATGGCAGCTGGCCCAGGTCGGCTGGCTCTATCTCGCTTTCGCCGCCGCGATCAGCCTGCTCCGGTGACCCGACAACGGGTGTCAGCCGATGGCTTCCCTGGCGGCAGAGGCCGCCAGCTTGAGATCGGCGATGAAGCGCTGGAGCTCCTGCGCCCGGCTCACATCATCGGCGCGCAGCAGGGAGGAGGGATGGACGGTCGCCATGACGAAGGGCGCGAGTGGAGATTCGATCCGCCGCCCGCGATCTGCGGTGACACGGAAGCCAGCCCCCAGCAGGGCCTGCGCTGCGGTCGCGCCGAGGCAGACAAGGACTTGCGGGCGGACCAGGGCGATCTCCGCATCGAGCCAGGGCCGGCAGGCGCGGATCTCCAAAGAGCCGGGCTTCGCATGCAGCCGCTTCTTGCCGCGCGGCACCCATTTGAAGTGCTTCACCACATTGCTGACATAGGCCCGACGGCGATCGATCCCGGCCTCTTCCAGGCAGCGGTCCAACAGCTGCCCGGCGGGCCCGACGAAAGGCCGCCCCTGCCGGTCTTCCTGATCGCCCGGCGTCTCGCCGACGAGCATCACGATCGCCCGTAGCGGGCCTTCGCCGAAGACCGTCTGGGTGGCATGGGCATAGAGAGGGCAGGCGGTGCAGCCGGCAGCGGCGGCGCGCAGGCCCGCCATCGTCGGCTGCGGGGGTATCAGATAGGCTGCGGTCGGCGTCGCTCTTGCCAAGGAAAGCCCCGCTGCGTTCCCTCACGGAGGCGAAACGCAGGGTCTCGCCCCTCTGTTCCTGCGCTATTCGGGCTCGCCCTCTTCGCCGTTCTCCTCGTCCTCCTCGAAGCTGAGGGCTTCGTTCAACGGCTCCGTTGCGCTCCACAGATTGGACAGCGCGCGGGAGGACATCATCTGCGCGACCATGAGATCGACATTGCAGTCGGCCTCGGCCTCCTCGGATGACTCCGCATCGGCGAGGAGATCGACGCTGCCGTCCAGTGTCGACTTCGCCGCCCGCAGCTGCTCGGCGGCGAGTTGAAGCTTGATGAGCGTGCGCTCGATTGCCGTGCCAAGGATCTCGTAGTTCTGCTCGAGCGGCGCCTCATCGTCGATCTTCGCCATGGCGGTTCTCCTTTCCGGAGGGCATCGAGGATGAGGGGCACCATAGCGCGGATCGGCAGCCGTCGGCGCCCCCTGGGTTCCCACTCTGCCCTGATGATGTGACGGGTGCTGCCTTGCGGCCGAAGCTTCGATTGGCTCTTGATTTACAAAATATATATCTTAAGATATGTTGTACGACATAAACATGGAATGCGATATGCATCATTGTCACTGGGGTTCCCACCGCCGTGCCGGCCGCAGCCGAGGGGAAGACCATGAAATCGAAGGCTATTTCTGGATGGGCCGCCATGGGCGCGGCCGCGGTCGAGGCGGTTTTGGGGGCGGCGGTTTCGGGGGCGGCCCGGGCTTCGACGACGACGATTTCCGACGCGGCCGGAAGCTGGGGGCCGAGGGGCTGCAGCTGCTGCTGCTCCAGCTCCTGGCCGAGAAGCCGAGCCATGGCTACGAGCTGATCAAGGCCCTGGAGGAGCGCTCGAGCGGCTACTACGTGCCCAGCCCCGGCATGGTCTATCCGGCTTTGACCTATCTCGAAGAGCTGGGCTATGCCCGGGTCGAGGCCGAGGGGGCGAAGAAGCTCTACCACCCGACCGAGGAGGGCCGGAATCATCTCGCGGAGAACCGCGCCCATGTCGAGGCGATTCTCGAGCAGCTCGAGCGCATCGGGCGCAAGATGGCCCGCTGGCGCCAGGCCTATGCTGAGGACGAGGAGCCGCAGGAGGAGAGCGGACGCGAGGTCTGGCTCGCGCGGCGCGAGCTGAGGCAGGTGCTGCGCGAGATGCGCGGTGCTTCGCCCGAGGAGGCCCGGCGCATCGCCGAGATCCTCCGCCGCGCCGCTGCCGAGATCACCGGCCGCCGCGGCGACACTGGGCAGTGACCGTCGCTCTGCAAACTGCTCCCGCTACGCCCATAACCGAGTTGCCGGAGCATATGAGGCTCTTTCGACGTCATTGGCCGGGCTTGGCCCGGCCATCCACGAGTTTCTCCACGCCTGGCGACGCTTTCGCCCTGCTTTCCAGCCTCAATTCGCGCTTAGGATCAAGGAGACGTGGATGCCCGGGACAAGCCCGGGCATGACGAGAGAGGGACCGCCGGACGGCGAGTTCTTGTCTAGGTCAGCGCCTTGGAGAGGACCTCGACCTCGGTGTCGTTGTGGCTGCGGGCGAGGCGCTCGGCGAGCTCGGCATGGCCGCCGACCACGGCCGCGACCAGGGCCTCATGCTCCGCGACGTACTGGTCGTAGTCGTGGGGCAGGAAGCCGGCCTGGACCATGTGGAAGCGGACCTGCTGCAGGATCACGCGATGCTGATCGGCCAGGCGCCCGTGGCGCGCCATGGCGACGATCTGCTGATGCAGCTGGAAATCGAGCTCGGTCGTCTCCTCGTACTGCTGGGCCCGCACCGACTGCACGAGGCGCCGTCCAATAGCCTCTAGCTCGCGGCGCTCTTCCGGCGTGGCGCGCTCCGCTGCGATGCGGGCAGCGAAGCCCTCCAGCACGGCACGCAGCGTATAGAGCTCCCAGGCATCGGCGACGGAGGTGCCGGAAACCTCCCATTTCGTGAAGGCGACCTGACGGACCAGGCCTTCATGGGCGAGCTGGGCCAGGGCCGAGCGGACGGTGCCGCGGCTCACCGCGAGCTGCTTGGCGAGCTGCACCTCCAGCAGGCGCTCGCTGGGCGGCAGCGCCCCGCTCATGATCGAGGCACGGATCGCCTCCGCGGCCTGCCGGCCCAGCAGCCGCTTTTCCACCTTCAGGCTGGTGAGACTCGCCATGTCCTCTCCGCGATCATTCGCGCCACCCCGGACAGCCGCCCAAGGGCAGCGCCCCCAGGCTTGCATATCGGGGAGGGGCGGAAAAATCAATCGTCGACAATATCCAAACAGGAAGCTCGGGGATCCTAGCGTTCCGGCGCCGCCCCATAGGGCTGCGTAATGATCTCGAAGAGATGGCCTTCCGGGCCTTTGAAGTAAACCCCGCGGCCGCCGTAATGCCGGTTGATCTCACCCGGGCCGCTGCCGTCATGCTCGGCATGGTAAGCCACCCCCGCCGCCTTGATCCGGGCGAGAGCGGCATCGAACTCCGCCTCGCCCACGAGAAAGGCGAAATGGCGCGAGCGGACGTCGGGGGAATCGACGAAATCGAGGGTGACGCCGTTGCCGGTGCGCACGGGCACGAAGCGCGCCCATTCCGGCCCCGCCGCGAGCCCCAGGATATCGGCGAGGAAGCGCGCGCTTTGCCAGCGGTCCTTTGCCGCGACGATGGTGTGATCGAGGGCGACCGTCATGACCTCTCCTTTCCGATGCCATGGCCAAAGCCATGCTCATCGCTTCGTCCTCCTTCGGTCAAGCATGGCCGGAGGATTGCAGTCTTTCCGCGCCCGCGTGGTGAGCCGCCGTTAGAACATCCACGCAAGTGTGCTATGATAGTAATACCGTTTAAGTTGTAAGTACTGTCAAAAATTCAACTAACACAGCAGAAAACGGAGGGAGGCAATGCAGGTCAAGGGTCGTTGGCAAGTCACCGGCATGCTCGCTGCTACGATTGGCGCGCTTGTCTTGGCACAGTTCCTGAGCACACCGCTGAACGCGGCGGAGCCCATCAAGGTCGGCTGGGTCGGTCCGCTCTCGCCCCCGGGTGGCTATGCGGAGGGCGCGCTGATGAAGGATGCGGCCCAGCTCGCCGCCGATGAAATCAATGCCAAGGGCGGCGTTCTCGGACGGCCGATCGAGGTCGTCTTCGAGGACACGCGCGGCCAGCCCGAGGAGGGCACGGCGGCAGCCGAAAAGCTCATCTCGGACGAGCATGTGGTCGCGATCACCGGGGAGTTCCACAGCTCGGTCTTCCTTGCCGAGATGGAAGTTGCGCACAATGCGGGCATTCCGATCATCGCGGTCGATGTCTGGGCTCTCAAGATCACGGCCAAGGGCTATCCCGAAGTGTTCCGGGTGGCACCCAACCAGGCGCTGATCGCATCGAAATACGGCGAGTGGATCGCCGCCTCCGGATTCAAGAACGTGGCGGTCATCTATGAGAAGACCGATGGCGGCCAGAGCGCGCGCGACGTGCTGCTGCCCGTTCTCGACAAGAACGGCGTGAAATACGATGTCGTCGGCGCCGATCCGAACAGCACGGAGTTCACCGCGCAGATCGAGCGGTTCAAGAGCCACACGCCGCCCTATGACTTCTTCATGACCGATTATAGCGAGGCCGGCGCCTATCCGATGGTGAGCCAGTCCTATACTCAGGGCTTCGCGCCGACGGCCGCGACCGGTATCGCGAATTCCGGTGGCCCGGCGGTGGATCCGACCTTCTGGAAGAACGTCGGCGATGCCGGCAAGTACCTGGTCACCGAGGTCGTCGGTCTGCCGAAGAATGCCTGGAACGACACGACCAAGTCCTTCGTGGACGCCTTCCAGAAGAAGTACGGCCAGCCGGCTTCCCCGCAGGCCATCGAGAACTACGACGCCATGCTGGTGCTGGCGGATGCGATCAAGCGTGCGAACTCGACCGACGGCAAGGCGATCATCGCCGCCCTGGAGAAGACCGACATCGTCCTCGGCCGCGGACGCTACACCTTCTCGACGAGCCACACGCCGGATTGGGCCTATCACCAGTTCATGGGAGCCCCGGTTGCCCTGATCCAATACGACAAGACGAATGAGCAGCCGGAGGACGCGCCCATCGTCTGGCCGCGGGACATCGCGAATGTCAAATACATGTACCTGAAGCCGGGCCAGTGAGCCGCCGGGCGTAAGCTTCATGCGTCGCCGCGGGGAAGGTACGCGCAGGTGCTCTAAGAGCGCCGGCGCGCTATCTTCCCCGCTTCGGCGTTGAGCGGGCATTCGTCGAGCCCATGAACTGGGATTACCTTTTCGTCCAGGTCGCGAACGGCGCGGTCATCGGCGTGATCTATGCGCTGATCGCCGTCGGCGTGACCCTCATCTTTTCGATCCTGAAGATCGTCAATTTCGCGCATGGCGACCTCTACATGCTGGGGGGCTACTGCGGCTATTACATCATTACGCTTCTGGCCTTCCCGCCCTTGGTGGCGATGTTCGCTTCGATGGCTGTCCTCTTCGCGCTTGGGATCCTCCTGGAGCGCTCGCTGCTGACGCCGCTCTATAGCGACAGGACCGAGCGCAAGGATGAATACGGTCTGATCGTGACCTTCGGACTCGCCTTCTTTCTGCGGAACATCGCCATCATCCTGTTCGGACCCTTTCCGCTGAAGCCCCCCTCCTTCGTTCCGGGTGTTCAGCATTTCGGCAGTTTCATCGTGACCAACGACCGGCTGTTTGCGGGCGGGTTCGGGATCGTGATCATCCTGGCGCTCCTCTACTTCATGCACCGGACGATCTGGGGACAGGCGCTCGACGCCGTCAGCCAGTCACGCGACTCGGCGGCGATCATCGGCATCAATGCCAAGCGCTTCAACTCGCTCGCCTTTGGCATCGGTGCCGCGCTCGCGGCCGGGGCCGGGGCGCTGATCGCACCGATCTTCTCCCTGGCCCCCGATATGGGCGTGCTGCCGAACATCCACGCCTATGTCATCGTGATCCTCGGCGGCATGGGCTCGGTCGCCGGCAGCATCATCGCGGGCATCCTGCTCGGTGAATCGGAGAGCCTGTTCACCGCCTTCTTTCCGGATCCGACCCGGGCCTTCGCCTATACCAACGCCTTCGGGGTGCTGGTGCTCATGGTCGTCCTGATCTTCCGGCCGCAGGGGCTGTTCGGCCGGCGGCACCTCCGGATGGAGTGAGCCGCGTGCGGGGCCTTCACATCTATATCCAGGTGGGCGTGACGGCGCTGGCCCTGACCTACGCGCCCCAGCTCAACTCCTACTGGATGCATGTGGCCATCATCGCCATGTTCTATGCCATCCTCAGCTCGAGCTGGTCGCTGCTGGCCGGTTATGCCGGGCTGTTCTCGCTCGGCCACATGGCCTTCGCCTCGATCGGCGGCTACACCTCGGCGCTGCTCGTTCAGTGGTACGGCATCCCGATCCCGCTCGGCATGGCCGCCGGGGTCGTCATGTGCTGCGTGCTCGGCGGCCTCATCGGCTGGGTCTGCCTGCGCATGAGCGGTCCCTATCTCGCGATCTTCACCCTCGGCTTCGCGGAGATCGTCCGCATTACCTTCTCGACCGAGGACGACATCACCGCCGGCATGGCGGGGCTGCACACCGAGCGGCTGTTCAACACCAGCTCGCGCCTTCCTTTCTTCTACACCGCCTTCCTGCTGCTCGCGCTGTCGCTCCTCATCATGGGCCTCATCGTTCGCTCGCGCTGGGGCTTGTACCTGCGCGCGCTGCGCGAGGACGAGCAGGCCGCGGAAGCTTCGGGCGTTCCGGTCGCGCGGTTCCGCATCCTCATCTTCGCGATTGCCAGCGGATTCGCGGGCCTCGCCGGCGGTTTCTACGCCCACTATATCGGCATCCTGACGCCGAGCCTGGGCGGGCTCGATTTGATGGCGATCCTGGTCGTGATGTGCGTCATCGGCGGCATGGAACGGCTGCCGACCGCGGTCGGTGGCGCCTTCGTCGTCGAGTACCTCCTGGAAGCGCTGCGGGCCTACGAGCAGTGGCGATTCCCGATCTTCGGGATCCTCCTGCTGCTCACCATGCGCTTTGCCCGCAACGGCCTCCTGACGCCTCTTTGGCTGCAGTTCGTGCGGCTGGGCGAGACCCGGGCCAGTGCTGCGATCGCCGCCCGGGACGTCCCGCAGAAGGATTCCAGCGCATGAGCAGCGGCACGGAGCTCGTCAAGGGGGTGGGGGTCACCAAGAGCTTCGGGGGAATCCTCGCCAATGACGAGGTCGAATTCGCCATCGCCGAGGGCGACCTCATCGGGCTCATCGGCCCGAACGGCTCGGGCAAGACGACGCTCATCAACATCCTGACCGGCCACCTCCGGCCCGACCGCGGCGGCGTGGTCCTGCGCGGCCGGCAGATGGGCGACCAGCCGGCGCATATCTATGCCGCGATGGGAGTCGCCCGGACCTTCCAGCTGACCCAGCTCTTCGGCCGCATGACGGTGCTGGAGAACCTGCTCGTCCCCGGGCTCACGCGTCCGCATTCGAGCTGGGCATCGGCCGTTGAGCGGGCGCGCAGCTATCTCGAGTTCCTGAACCTCGGTCATCTTGAGCAGCTGCATGCGAAGAACCTCTCGGGCGGCCAGCAGAAGCTGCTCGAGCTCGGGCGCTGCCTGATGTTGGAGCCCGCCATCCTGTTCCTGGACGAGCCCTTCGCCGGGGTGCACCCGCGCCTGCGCGACGAGCTGATCAAGCGGATCCAGGAGCTCCATCAGGCCGGGCGGACCTTCGTCATCGTCGATCACGATACCGAGGCGATCCTGCGCATCTCGCGCCGCCTCGTCGTCATGAACCGTGGGCGCAAGATCGCCGACGGGCCGCCGGCCGAGATCCGGGTCGACCAGGCCGTGGTCGCGGCCTATGCGGGGTTCTGAGATGGCGGCCGCGGCGGGCGATGCCTGGCTCACGGCGCGGGGGCTGGTTGCGGGCTATATGCCGGGCATCGATATCCTGCGGGATGTCTCCGTCGAGGCGGTCTGCGGCCAGGTGCGTTGTGTGCTCGGGCCCAATGGGACGGGGAAGTCGACGCTGCTCAAGGTCCTGTTCGGCTTCCTCCCTGCGCGGCAGGGCGAGATCCGCCTGAACGGACAGGCCATGCGCTCGGTCCCCCCGCATGAGATGGGACGCCACGGCGTCGCCTATCTGCCCCAGCGCCCGAGCATCTTTCCCCATCTCTCCGTCGAGGTGAACCTGCGGCTGGGGGCTTGGCGCTACAAGCGCGAGCGGGCTCGCGTCGAAGATCTGATCCGGCGGGCCTGCGAGGAGTTTCCGATCCTGGGCGAGAAGCGGCGCCAGGCGGCCGGCACTCTGAGCGGCGGACAGCAGCGCCAGCTGGAGATCGCCCGCAGCCTGATGCATGACCCGGTCCTCTTCTTGATCGACGAGCCTACCGCCGGCGTCGAGCCGCGGGTGGCTGCGATGACCTATGAGCTGATCCGCAACCTCGCCGCCCTCAGGAACAAGGCGATCCTGCTGGTCGATCAGAACATCAAGCATGCCCTCGAGATCGCCGATTATGTCTATGTCCTGCGCACGGGCACCGTCCTCTCGGAAGGCGCGCGGGCGGAATTCGGCGGCGATACCGAGGCGCTCGTCGCCCGCTGGCTCTATGCGAGCGGGAATGTCGACAGCTGACACCGGCCCCTGCTGCATAGGATACGCAACGGACCGGCCACGCCACTGACGCCCCTATTGTAACCTTTGTCATCCCGGCAATAGAATGCCGGCAGCATGTCGAGCATAAATGACTATCCGGCTCACGAGATAGAGACGCACTATCTCGCCAACCTGACCGAGTATACCGCAAGCAGCATCCGCTCCAGGATCGAGCTGCTGAAGAACAAGATCGCGGACAATGCGCAGCCCGTGTTCGTCTCATTGGGGGAGAATTGCGGGCCCGGCAATCGCATGCGTGATGCCGGGATCAACACCATGGGGTCGAACTACTTCGACAACCTGGTGGTGAGGGTCGAAAATATCCCGAAAATACTGGACTGCGACTTCTCGGGTGTCCTGTCGCTGAAGAGCCTTTGTGTCGGCAGATGGGAGGCGCATGATTCAGTCTATGACGAGGCGTTCGGGATCTATTTTCATCACTATTTTCATCTCCCCGGCCGGCTCGAAAAAGACAGCATGGAGCGCGGCTATAGAACGCGGCGAATCGATGAGGCGGACATTCCGCTGTTCCTCTCGCAAGTGCGGGCACAATTCGAGTATCTGGCGGTCAAGTTTCGTCTGATCGCCGAAGCCTCATTCCGGAAGGTCTATGTCGTCCGGCAGGTCGAGGGCGGGGAAATGGAAGAGTCCAGCCTGCTCCAGCTCGAGCAGGCGCTCGCCTCATTCGGCGCCCAAAACTTTGATCTCATTCAGGTCATCTCCGGCACCGATTCAACTCAGCCGCGAGATCGCCGTTTTCGCCTCGTCTCCATCCTCGAAAACGGCGAACGCTGGGGGCCGTTGAGCGAGTGGAAGGCGATGTCTGAGGCCATGCTAGTACCCGAGATCGCGGGGGTCTGACCCTCTTCCGCTCCGAAGGTGCCGGGTCTTCTGGCGCTGGTTCCGGACTGGCCGGTCATGCCGAGGGCCGAAAAGCGGTATTCGTGCGGGTTCAGTGGCTGCCCTTCCTGAACACGTATCGAACCATGTGTAGCGCACCGGACCAAGAATTTCGACGCCTTCTAGAGC
>DATFRE010000541.1:0-16469 GCA_035263545.1 Dongiaceae bacterium | reverse complement strand
GCATAGAGAGATATGGGCCAGCAGAGCGGGTTAACCCTCGGTTTTTCGGACAGGTGCGGATAGTGGCGGGCGTCTACGTGGCGGATACGGTTTCCGCCGCGGGAACGAGCTCGTGCCCAACAGGCCCAACCCGAAGTTCAGCATGTCACGATCTACGTCATGGCAGACGAGATGGGGCTTGTCGGCCCCGACAAGCTTCACCACGACAGCTTCATTCCCTCGAGCTTTGTCCTGAAGGCCGGTGAGCCGGTGACAGCTGACGATCATCAACTACGATGATACGAAGCACTCACTCAGCGCGCCCGATCTCAACCTCAACATCATGGTCAAGCCGGGCAAGGACGTAGCCGGCAGCGACCAGGTGACACCGACGACCACGACCTACACCTTCACGCCGACGAAGAAGGGGCAGTTCCGCTGGCATTGCATCTTCCCGTGCGACTCTGGAACCGGGAAGGGCATGGCGATGAAGTCCTCCTATGACGGCCAGGATGCCGATGGCTTCATGGCCGGGTACATCGAGGTGATTTGAGACTGCGACCGCGGATCGCCCGAATGGCGATCGGCCGATGATGATGAGAGCCGCCCGGTCATTCCGCGCGGCTCTCTTCGACCATGACCCACGACAGTACTGGCGCGCCGTCCCCGGGTGGGTTTCTCGTTGGCAGAGCCTTCGCCCGTTCCCCGGGGCTTTATTGGACAGACCTTACTTGCATTCCCACTTGTCCTTTGCCTTCGCCTCGGCCACGGTCTGCCATTGCATGTTCCAGACCGCATCGGCGCCGCCTTTGCAGAGCGCGACGATGTGGTCCTTGATCCAGCCCGGGCAAGCCCCATAGGTCTTGCCGGTCGAAGGGCAGGGATTCAATCGCTGGAATTCCTCCGTCACCCGGCGGCTGCGCTGATAGTGGTGAGAGTGCGGGGCGGCACCGGCAAGGGCCGGCGTCAAAGCCAGGGCTGTCGCCAATAGCGGCGCGATGATGGTCTTCGTCATGGCTGTCAGAGGATCGGGCTTAGGCGGCTATGGCCGGAGGCGGGGATTCGCCGAGGCTGTTGTCCGCCTAGTCTCCATTCTCTCCGGCTGGTTCCTGCAGAGATTGCAGATAGGCGCGCAGCTCGGTCGCGGTGCGGATGCTCTGAGAGGCGAGCTCGGCCGCTCGCGCGCAACGGGCACGCCGCAAATCGGTGCGCGCCGATGTGAGCTTGGTAATCGCCTGGGAGATCCAGGCAATGCGCTGGGCCGTTGTCAGCCCGGATTTCGGGTCCTTCGGGTGATCGATACTCATGCCTTGGGTTCCTCGACCGCGGTAAGGGCGGTCACGGGGAGATTTGGCTATCCGGCGGACAGAAGAGATCGGCAGGATCGCGCCAACTCCAGAACCAGGACATCATGCTTCGCGCCGGAATGTCGTTGATAACGACAGCCAATTTTTTTGATATGATGAGCCACATGCCGATATGGCATTGGGTCCCGGCGGGGCGGTGATGCTATAAGGGATGGCGACTGGGAGCGGCGATGCGGACGATCGATGCCGTCTGGGTGAAGCTCATCGCCGGGAGACTGGAACGGCGAGGCCTGTCGGCCGCGGATTTGCTCCAGCGGGCCGAGATCAAGCCCTATGTGCTGAATCAGAAATCCGCCCGGATCCCCTTCTACCAGCATGCGGCGTTGCTGGACCTCGCCGCGAAGGCGACGGAGAACGGGTGCGTCGGCCTCGACCTGGCCGCGAACGAAAGCGACCCTCGCGACAATGGACTGCTGGCCTATACGGCGCTCAGCAGCAAGACCTTTGGCGAAGCGCTCAAGGTCGTGGAGCGCTACCTTCACGTCCTCAACGAAGCCATCGATGCGAACGTGGAGTTCTCGCCCCGCGAGGTCACGGTCGACTACCACATCTCCGAAGCCCGGCTGGCGACCTCGAGACAGGCCGTCGAGTTCGGGGCGGCGAACCTCGTTCGAAGCCTGAGATTTCTCACCAACTCCCGGCTCCGCCCCGCCGAGGTGAAGTTCCGTCACGCCCGCAACCACGAGATCGCGAAGTTCGAGAGGTTCTTCGGTTGTCCCGTTCATTTCGGCACGCGGCACAATGCGCTGACTTTCTCGCACCGCCAGCTCGGGCTGCCGATTGCCACGGCGGATGAAAGGCTCCATGGGCTTCTGACCGGCTACTGCGAGGAGATCCTGGCCAGCCGGGAGGACAGCTCGCCCGATTTGCGCCATCGGGTCGAGAAGATCATCACGAAGCTCCTCTGCCGGGGAGAAGCCGAGACCGAGGTCGTCGCCCATGAGCTCGGGATGAGCGTGCGTACCCTGGCCCGGCGGCTCGGCGATCTGGGGGTGAGCTTCGCGCAGATCCTGGACGAGCTTCGCCATGATCTGGCCCTCAGATATCTCCGGGACCCCAATCTCACCCTCTCCCAGATCGCCTTCCTGCTGGGCTATTCCGAGCTCAGCGCCTTCAGCCATGCCTTCCGGCGATGGACCCGGACCACGCCGGGCGCGTGGCGGACGAAGAACCTTTCCTAGCGGCCCGATCCATGGGACGAACGGTGAGGGTCCCGACACGATCGGAGGTCAAGGATCGGAGTAAATTAACGATTGGTAACTCCACCGCCGTTGACGTTCCGGGCCGGCAATCAACAATAGCAAGCATGGCGAAGTCCAAGAGACGCCTCTCATGCTCATTGGCAGCCGCCAGAGACGGCGACCGATGAACTCACCAGAGCTGGTCACCTAAAGGGGAAAGGTCATGACGACGCAAGGCCGCGATACGAACAAGGAACAACACCTCCTCCGCTTTCATATCCCCCATTCGCATCTCTCCTCGGTCTTCGGCAATGACTGGTTTGCGCTGAAGGCCGAGGCCTTCGCCCGCTTTTTCGGCACACCCGTGTTCCTCATCGCGCAGACGGTGGTGGTGGCCATCTGGATACTTGCAAACACGGCCGGGCCTTTCACCTTCGATATCTACCCCTTCATCCTGCTCAATCTCGCCTTCAGCACGCAGGCGGCTTATGCGGCGCCGTTGATCCTTCTCGCGCAGACGCGTCAGGCCGACAGGGACAAGGCGCATGCCCTTGCCGATGCGCAGCATCGTGAAGACCTCGCTCGCGCAAGCGAAGAGCGTCAGGCGACGGCGGCCAAGCAGACCGCTCTGCTGGTCGAAATGCTCCAGCAGAACACGCAGCTCACCGAGACCGTCAAATCGCTGGTGGAGCGCATCGAGACCCTGACCGCCGAAGTCCACCAGAACGTGACCGCTTTGAAGCCGGTCTAGCCCGGCTTGCGAACCCCGAGCCGGGCAGCGCCGGACCACTGGACGGGATTGTCGTGGACACGCATCCCTAGTGCGCAATCGCCGATGATCGCGCAATGCGGGAAATATGGTTCCCTCGGGTCAGAACTCCCGCGTCGTCCTTCCATGCGCTACCATTTCGTAAGACCAACAAATGCACAGGGACGGGGGACACCATGTCGGGGGATCTTCAGGCCCAAGCCAGGGGCAAAGCGGGCGGCTCAGGCGTTACCGAATCTGCAGTGCGGCTTTCACGCCGCCGCTTCCTGACGGCGAGTGCGGCGATCGGGGCGAGTGTCGCCCTCCCCGCATCGCAGGCGTCGCCGGCGGCGCCGGCGAGTGACGTAGCGGCCGACGCCGGCGCGTATATGTGCATGTCCGGCTCCGAGCCGGATACGATCGGGGTCCAGCCCGCAGCCTTCACCGAAGGCGCGCCACTGCGCGAGCCGGAGGTCCGCCGCTCGGTCAATGGCGAGCTTCGCACGACGCTCAGGTGCCAATATGCCTATAAGGACGTAGGCGGCTATCAACTCTATTTGCGAACCTACGAGGCCGGCATTCCCGGGCCGACGCTGCGGCTGCAGCGCGGGGACAAGCTGCGCATCCGGATGGTCAATGACCTGCCCCCGAACCGGGACCCCATGCCGGCCGATATCGACCAGGTCCATCATCTCAACACGACGAACTTCCATTTTCATGGATCGCATGTCAGCCCGAGCGGGATTTCCGACAATGTCCTGCGCGCAATGGAGCCGGGACGGATCTACGAGATCGAGATCGCCATTCCGGATGACCACACGGCGGGCACCTACTGGTATCACCCGCACAATCACGGCGCCGCCGATATTCAGGTCGCCAGCGGCATGGCCGGCATGATCATCATCGACGGGGATTTCGACAGCGTTCCGGAAATCGCCGCCGCGCGGGATCGCGTGATGGTGCTGAGCACTGTCGCGTTCGACGCTTTCGGCATGATCGAAAGCCTGGACACGCTCTTCCCCGAGCATGCCGTCCGCTTCCAGACCCTCAACGGCCAGCGCGCACCGACCATCGACATGCGGCCGGGCGAGGTGCAGCGTTGGCGCATGCTGCATGCCGGAAATCAGGACGACATCTTTCTCGGCCTAGAGGGCCACAAGCTGCACCCGATCGCGCGGGACGGCATCGCGCTTTGGCGGATGGACCAGCCCGAGATCCGCACCGGGGACCATGTCAGGGACGATCCGACGGCGATCCTCATCGTCCCCGGCCAGCGGATCGATTTCCTGGTCCAGGCCGGCGCGCCCGGGACATACGAGCTGCGCGCACTGCCCTACGACCAGGGCTATACAGCGCCCCATGGGCTGATCGCCCGCCTGGTCGTCAGCGGCGCGCCGCTGCCGATGAAGCTGCCCGAAAAACTGCCGCCGCCGCCGCTCGCCACCATTCGCGACGAGGAGATCACCGGACATCGCCGAGTCACCTTCTCCTCGACGGCGCCGGAGGCCCCCGACACCGAGCATTGGCAGGAGTACAAGTTCTTCATCGACGGAAAGAGGTTCGACATGAACCGCGTCGATCAGCGGGTCCGCCTCGGCGCGGTGGAGGAGTAGGAGATCGTCAATACCCATTTCGACGACCACATCTTCCACGTCCATACCAATCCTTTCCAGCTCATCAAGGTGAACGGCGAAGCCCTGGCCGAGCCGGTCTGGCTGGACACTGTCTCGGTGCCGAGCAAAGGCGGCAGCGTCACCTTCCGCTCGCGCTTTCTCGATTTCACCGGCCGGTTCGTGCTCCATTGCCACATGATGAATCACGAGGAGCTGGGCATGATGCAGATCGTCGAGGTGTACAAGCCCTGAGCCGCCGCGTCAGGGCGTGTAATAATCCGCCGGCACGGTCTCGTCGGCGGCAACCCGCCGCGGGTTCATCGCTTTGATCAGCAGCGTCAGGACAACCGTCACCGCCAGGTTCAGGATCACGGTATAGAGGGCGGTGTAGCCGGGGAAGCTGTATCCCGCGAGTTGGAGGGGATATGTCGGCATGAGCTTGGCCGCGACGGCCATCGCGGTGCCGGAGACGACTCCCACGACCCAGCCGGCGAGAAGCGCCCAGTCATCGAACCAGCGGGTATAGGCGCCGAGCATGACGGCGGGCAGGGTCTGGATGATCCAGATGCCGCCGAGGAGCTGCAGGTAGATGGCGTATTGGGTCGGCACGAAAAGGATGAACAGGAGGGCGCCGAGCTTGACGATCAGCGAGACCAGTTTCGCCATCCGCGCTTCCTGCTGGTCGGTCGGGTTCCGATTGACGAACTCGCAATGGATATTGCGCGTATAGAGGTTCGCTGCCGCGATCGACATGATCGCCGCCGGCACCAAAGCACCGATGCCGATCGCGGCAAAGGCGATGCCGACGAACCAGGAAGGAAAGCTCGAGAGGAAAAGCGCCGGCACGGCGAAATTGTTGCCGAACTGCTTGAAGCCGGCGGCGAATTCCGGCCGGCTTGCGACCCCTGCGGCAATGGCGAAGAAGCCGACAAGCGCAAGTAGGCCCAGCATCAGGGAATAACCCGGCAGCAGCGCCGCATTGCGGCGCACGGCACGACCGCTGCTGGCGCTCAGGATCCCGGTGATGGAGTGGGGATAGAGAAAGAGGGCCAGCGCCGAGCCGAGGGCCAGGGTTGCATAGGCACTGTAGGCACCCGTCGTATTGGGTCCCGGGACCGCCAGCAGCAGCTTCTGCGCCGGGACCGCGGCGAAGATCTTGTCGAAGCCGCCGAGCTCGATGGGAATGACGATCACCGCGGCGAAGGCGGTGGCATAGATCAGGATATCCTTGACGATCGCGATCGAGGCCGGCGCGCGCAGCCCGCTCGAATAGGTGAAGGCCGCGAGGATCGTGAAGGAGATGATCACCGGCAGCTCGGCTATGAACCCCGTTCCGGAGATGCCGAGCGCGCCGATCACGACTTCCAAGCCAACCAGCTGCAGCGCGATATAGGGCATGGTGGCGACGATGCCCGTGATCGTCACCGCAAGAGCCAGCCAGCGATTGCCGAAGCGCCCGCGCACGAAGTCGGCTGCCGTGATGTAGTTGTGCTTGTGGCAGACCTGCCAGATGCGCGGAAAGACCAGGAAGAAGATCGGATAGGCAACGATCGTGTAGGGCACCGCGAAGAACGCGACGGCACCGGCGCCGAAGGCAAGCGCCGGGACGGCGATGAAGGTATAGGCGGTGTAGAGATCGCCGCCGATGAGGAACCAGACGACGATGGTCCCGAAGCGCCGGCCACCCAGCCCCCATTCATGCAGCTGGTCGAGATCGCCTTTGCGCCATTTGGCGGCGGCAAAGCCCAGCCAGGTGACGATCGCAAACAGCAAAAGGAAGATGACGAGGGCGCCCCAATCGATGGCCAGCATGAGGCTAATCGTCGGTTGCGAAGTAGACGACCGCGGTGAGGATGGCGCCCAGGATCACCCAAAGGAGCTGATACCAGTAGAAGAAGGGCATCCCCAGCCAATAAGGATCTGCCCTGTTGTAGAAGGGCGGCCAAAGGACGGCGACGAATTGGACGAGAAGGAGCAGGTACCACCAGCTCCAGCCACGCTGCCTTCTTTGCCCACCGTCCATTGCGACGACCCCCAAAACGGCCCTCGGGCGACCCGCTAGGATCGCACCGGTCGCGGCCTGCTCTATCCCGCTGGAAAAGAGATCCCCTGCCGCGATCCCATAGAACGACAGAATCTACACCCGGGAATGGCTTGTCGCGAGCCCGATGGAGCCTGCGCCCCACCGAGCCTGAAGGGAAGGCCGAGAGCGAAGCCGCTAGAGCGATTCCACCAATGGCGGAATCGCTCTAGCTCTCGTATCTGCCACGCTGAAGCGCCGCAGAGGCTTCAGAGCATGGCTAGGGCGAGACGACGAGGATCTTCGGGTCGAGCCCCAGGGCCGCGATGGTCATCGGATTGAGCTGGCCGTTCGGCTGGATGCCGCGCCCTTCCTGGAAGCGCTGGATCGCCTCCTGGGTGTTGGCGCCCCAGAGTCCGTCCACGGGACCGCGATAGTAGTTCAGACTCCGCAGGCGGGCCTGTATGGCCTGGATCGAAGGGGTGCTCAGCGAGGTCGCCACGATGGGCGTGCTGATTTGGACCACCGGCCAAGCTGCATACACCAGCTGGTCGGCGGGAATGCCCAGGCTCGCGACTGTCGCCTGGTTCAGCTGACCCGTGACCTGGAGGCCCTGGCTCTGCTGATAGCGCTCGAGCGCCGCCTGGCTGTCGGCGCCCCAGATGCCGTCGACGGCGCCCGTATAGGCGCCGCTCTGGCGCAGACGCTGCTGAACTACATGCACAGCCTGCGGGCTCACGGGCTGTGTGAAGGTCAGCATGGGCGGGTTTTGAAGCATCTGGGCCGGAGCCGGAATCGGCGCCATCGCGGCGGCGAGAAGGCAGGCCCCCATCAACAGGAATCGTCGCATGGGCTTGCACCTCCAAATGGACGTCTAAGAAATGCCGAGGGGTTGGCTAAGGTTCCGGCAACCCGCGGGAACCGCCGCTCAGCGGCCGCTTCCCCCGCCGCCGCCGATCTTGCCATAGGCGATGGACCCGACCCGGCCCCCTGAAGAGCTGGACGAGCTCGCGCAGCCCTCGAGTGTCATGATGCAGAGAAGTGCAATGACGATGTATCTCATTGCCGAGCGTCCGGATGATGCGACGGTATTCGTTCTCAGCTGCTCATGATCCGACGTCGCGTCAAGAGCCGGCGCGTCAACGATTGCTACCGACGCTCCGGCTTCCCTGCCCGAAGGGTAGCTCGAAGGCGCCGGTCGAGCGGTTATAGGAGAGGGTGCCGGTTTGACAGCCGGCGAGTGTCACCACCAGCATCGCCGCCGCGAGCCATTTGATGGCCGTACAAGCGTTCCCGCGAGCTTCTCCCCCCGCATCCCGCGAGACCGGCCCGTACGCCATGTCATTTCCCCCTTTTGGCCCAGTGCTGCGAATGTAGCCCTGCCGCCTCGGACAGGACAACCCCGCGGGATCACGGTGCCGGCGCGAGCGGCAATCGCAGGGTCTTCGCCGCACCATTGACGGAATAATCGAAGACGACGGCCTGGGGCTTGTAGGAAATCGGGAAGAAGAAGGATCCGCTGTCCTCGGCACCCGGATCGAGGGTCTCCGCCGGCAGCAGGCGCTGCTTGAGCGCCGCCATGTATTTCGCCTTGGCATCGGCCGCCATCGGGCCTTGGGCGGCGCTCGCCAGCCCCGTCGCCGTTCCCGCATAGGGCACGAAGATGCCGGCGATCTGGCCGAGCACCCCGAGGCCGGCCGAGGTCGCGTCGGCGGTGCTGGCATACATCTCGTCCAAGTTCTGCGGCTGGTCGTGATAGATGCCGTTCCCGTCGACGAGATGCGCGTTCACGAAACGCACGGGCACGGGGCCGGTGTTCTTGACGCGGATGAGATACTGAACCCAGCGGTCGTTCTGGGGAATGTAGTCCTTGTCGCCGGGCAATGAGGTGCCGGTGATCTCGAAGGTGACGTCTGCGTTCGAGGCCACCAGATGCGAATAGCGCTGCTGGGGAGCGGTGGCGATGGTCGGTGCGACGGGTTTTTGCGCGCAAGCACCCAGCAGGCCGGCAAGGGCGATCGTGGTCAGGCCTCGCGTCGTGATGCGCATTCCCAGCGCCCCTGCTCGGCTTCTCGGCCAATCGTCACTCTATCATGATGCGTTATCAAGCCTCGTCCGCCGGTCCGATATGGCGAGAGACAACCTTCTGCTCGCCCAGCACGCCGCGCGGGCGCAGGAGCAGGATGAGCGCCAGCATCAGGCCGATGCCGACGATCTGGAGGGCAGCGCCCCGGGCCTGGAGATCCGGCGGCAGGAGGAGGCCGGCAAGATAGCCGGATGCGCTCCACAGACCCCAGACCAGCACCGCGCCCAGCACCGCGCCCTTGTTGTTCCCGGAGCCGCCGACCACCAGCATGGCCCAGACCAGGAAGGTGAGGGAGGAGACGTAGTTGTCCGGGGCGATGAAGCCGATGAAATGCGCCTGCATCGCCCCTGCCAGGCCCATTACCGCACCGCCGAGCGTAAAGGCCTGCAGGCGATAGAGCCGCGGGCTCTTGCCGAGGGAGGCGGCCGCCGCCTCATCCTCGCGGATCGCGCGGAGCACCCGGCCCCAGGGGCTGCGGGCCAGGCGCTCGATCGCCCAGAAGACAGCGAGGAGGACAGCGGCCGTGAGCAGCAGATGGGCGCCGTCGAAGAGGGCCGGCTGGCTCGCCAACCCGGCGAAGGGCCGCGGGATGAAGGCGATGCCGAAGGGCCCGCCCGTCAGGTGCTGCGCATTCAGCGCCACGAGCTGGATGGTGACCGCGATGCCGAAGGTGGTGATGGCGAGATAGTCAGCGCGCAGCCTGAGGGTGACGGCGCCCACCAGCGCGGCCGCAAGCCCGGCGGCCGCGGCGCCGGCAAGCCAGCCCAGCAGGATGGGGAGTTCCGGGCCCCCGAAGCGCCCGGCCGTCGGCTGTGCCGTGAGCAGCGCCGAGACATAGGCGCCAATGGCGACGAAGCCGGCGACGCCAACATTGAACAACCCCGTCATGCCCCATTGGATGTTGAGGCCCAGGCAGATCAGCCCATAGGTCAGCGCCGTGGTCAGGAAGAAGGCGGCATAGCCAAGGATGTCGAGCATCAGTCGCGGCTCCCGAACAGGCCCGTCGGCCGGAAGAGCAGGAGCAGGATCAGCACGGCGAAGGAGATCGCCGCCCGGTATTCCGCGCCGACCACCAGCACACCGAGAGATTCCGCGAGCCCGACGACGAGCCCGCCGACGATCGCGCCGGGGATGCTGCCGATGCCGCCCAGGATCGCCGCGGCAAAGAGCGGCAGCAGCAGATCGAAGCCCATATAGGGCCGGATCTGCACCGTGAGCCCGATCATGACGCCGGCCGCCGAGGCGAGCGCGCCGCCGATGAGCCAGGTGATGCGGACGACCTGGGCGACATCGATCCCGGTGATCTCTGCGAGGGCCGGATTCTCCGCTGCCGCCCGCATCGCCCGGCCGATATGGCTGCGGGTCAGAAGGAGGTGAAGCGCCACGACCAGAATAGCCGTCAGGCCGAGCATGGCGAGCTGATCCGGGGTGAGCCGGATGCCGACACCGAGCCTTCGCGCGATCTGCAGGTTCTGGGTGAAATAGAGCGGTTGGGGCGTATAGATGAATTCCAGCAGGCTGCGCAGCGCCATCGAGGCGCCGAAGCTCGCGATCACCATGACGATGGCACTGCCGTGCCGGCGCAAGCGCCGGAACAGGAGCTGGTCGAGGAGGAGCGCCAGCAGGCCGGTCAAGCCCATGGCGATGAGGCCGGCCAGCAGGATCGGCCAGCCGAAGGAGAAGGGGCCTAGCGGCAGGACTTCGCCCGAAAGCGCGCCACCGATGGCGCCGGCCAGGGTCAGCGTCAGATAGGCGCCCCAGCTCATGAGGTCGCCCTGGGTGAAATTGGCGAAGCGCAGGATCGAGTAGGTGAGGGTGAGGCCGATGGCGCCGAGGCCGATGGTGGCGCCGAGCAGGAGCCCGTCGGCGATGTATTGCAGGTTCATGGCGCGCCGCCGAGATAGAGCCGCGCCAGCTGCGGATCGTCGCGCAGGATCGCGGCCGGCGCCTCGTGGCGTTCGCGCCCCTCGACCATGACATAGGCGCGATCCCCGATGGCGAGCGCCGCGCGGGCATTCTGCTCCACCAGGATGATTGCGACATCGCTGTCGCGGATCTCCACGAGCTTGGCGAAGACGCTTTCCACCAGCCTGGGCGATAGGCCCGCCGAGGGCTCGTCCAGCATCAGCACGCGGGGGCTGATCATCAGGGCGCGGGCAATAGCCAGCATCTGGCGCTGGCCGCCGGAGAGACGGCGTGCCGGCAGCCGGCGCTGGCGGGCGAGATCGGGGAAGAAGGCGTAGAGCGCCTCGATCTGCCGGCGCCGCTCGGTGCCGGCGAGGAGGAAGCCGGCGAGGACCAGGTTCTCCTCCACCGTCATCCGGTTGAAGACGTTCTCGGTCTGTGGCACGAAGCCCAGGCGATGGCGCGTCATGCGATGGGCGGGGAGCCGCGTGATCTCCTCGCCGGCGAGGAGAACGCGCCCTGCCGAGGCCGGAACGACCCCGGCGATGGCCTTGATCAGGGTCGACTTGCCGGCGCCGTTGGGGCCGAGCAGCACGACGATCTCCCGCGCGGCGGCGTGCAGGCTGGCGCCCCTGAGGATCGGCAGGCCGGGCTCATAGCCGGCCACGAGATCGACGACCTCGAGCAGCGCCGCGCTCACAGCATGGTCCCGCCCAGATAGGCCTCGATGACCCTGGGGTCGCGGGCGACCGCTCCGGGAGCGCCCTCGCAGAGCAGGCGCCCACCCGCCATGACCACGACCTTGGCACAGAGCCGGGCGACCACATCCATATTGTGCTCGATCACGAGGAAGGTGATGCCGCCCCGGTTGATCTCGCCGATGCGCGCGATGATGGTCTCGAGCAGTGCGGGATTCACGCCCGCGGCGGGCTCATCGAGCAGGATGATCTCGGGCTCGGCCATCAGCACGCGGGCGAGCTCCAGCAGCTTGCGCTGACCGCCCGAAAGGATGCGGGCGGGCTCATCCGCGAGCGCGGACAAGCTGAGAAAATCGAGAAACGCCCGGGCCTTCGCCAGATGCGCGCGCTCCTGCCCGGCGACGCAGCGAGCGCCGATCCAATTGGGCAGGATCCGCTCGCCAATCTGGCGCTGGGCGGAGAGCAGCAGGTTCTCCAGCACGGTCATCTCGCCGAAGGGCCGCGGGATCTGGAAGGTGCGCCCGAGCCCGGCACCGATGCGATGCTGTGCTTGCTGCCGCTCGACCGCCCTGCCGTTCAGCAGGATGCGCCCGTCGCTCGGCCGCTGCGCGCCGGCGATGAGATCGAACATCGTCGTCTTGCCGGCGCCGTTGGGTCCGATCAGGCCGGTGATGCTGCCACGCTCGACGCGGAAGGAGACATTGTCGACGGCCTTCACCCCGCCGAAATGCTTCGACACGCCGACCATCTCCAGCATCGCCCCACCTGCCCCGGCCGCTTTACCCCCGGCCGAGTTTGACCTTTGATTCGCTGTCAACTCTGCTATCGTCGGCACTATCAGAGAGGCCGTTCAGCCCGACAAGAAGAATCGGCCCGCCACGGGCTTATCGCGACGATCATGATTTACAGGTTCTCCGCCCGTGAGGTGACGCTCGTGGCCTTTGGCGAGCCAGCGTTCACCTCCCGCTCCGTCCTTCCCCCGCAAGGGGGGAGGGGGAAGCAAGACCGATGCCCAGCCTGACGCCTCCCGTGGATGACACGTTCTATCTCTACGATCTGCGCGTCGAGGTGGTGGCGCCGGAGGGAAAGCCGATCTACTGCGGCGCAAAGCCGGGCGATTATTTCGAGCTCAGGGGCGAAAATCTCTGGCTGCCGCCCGGCCAAACCTTCTCGATCTATTCGCTTGCGGCGCTGCTGCCCTTGCTGCCGGCCAAGCAGCGCCAGACCCACCCGAATGACTGGATGTCGACGGACGCGGAGGTCGCCTGCCCGGATCCGAACTGCCCGACCCGCTTCCGGATCACGCGGCTCAGCCTCCGCCGCTTCCGCCATGGCGAGACGACCGCAACGAAACTCCCGCCGGAGGCAGGATGAACGCGGTGGAAGGCTTCGCGCTCGCGCCGGGCTATGAGATATCGCGGGTCATCCGCGGCGGCTGGCAGCTCGCCGGCGGGCATGGGCCGGTCGACGAGGCGGCGGCGATCGAGGACATGGCGGCCTTCTGCGATGCCGGTATCGTCACCTTCGATTGCGCCGACATCTATACCGGGGTGGAGGAGCTGATCGGCCGCTTCCGCGCCGTCTACGCGGCGCGGCGCGGCGCGGCGGCGCTGGCGCGGCTGAAGATCCATACGAAATTCGTGCCCGACCTGCACATGCTGGCGCGGGTCGACCGCGGCTATGTGCAATCGGTCATCGACCGCTCGCTGCAGCGGCTCGGCCAGGAACGCCTGGATCTGGTGCAGTTCCACTGGTGGGACTACGCGGTTCCCGGTTGCATCGAGGCGGCGCTCTGGCTGACCGAGATGCAGCGCGCCGGCAAGATCGACCTGATCGGCGGCACGAATTTCGATACGCCTCATCTCGAGGCCCTGGCGGCGGCCGGCGTCCCGCTGGCCGCACTTCAGGTGCAGTATTCCGTGCTCGACCGGCGGCCGGAGAACGGGCTGGCCGCTGCCTGCGCGCGGCTCGGCGTGCAGCTTCTCTGCTATGGCACGGTCGCTGGCGGGTTCATCGGCGAGGCCTGGCTCGGCCGGACCGAGCCGGCAGGACCGCTGGAGAACCGCTCGCTCACCAAATACAAGCTGATCATCGAAGATTTCGGCGGCTGGGAGCTCTTCCAGGAGCTGCTCGGCACCCTTTATAGGATCGGGCAACGTCATGGCGTCGGCCCGGCGGCGGTCGCCAGCCGCTATATGCTGCAGAAGCCCGGGGTGGCCGCGGTCATCATCGGGGCTCGCAACCGGACGCATCTGGCGGAGAATCTCTCCCTCGGGCGCCTGCGGCTCGAGCCCCGGGACACAGCCGAGATCGGCGCGGTGCTGGCCGAGAGCCGGGGGCCCGCGGGCGATGTCTTCAGCCTGGAGCGCGACCGGACCGGGCGCCACGGCGCGATCATGCGCTATGATCTGAACAAGCTGCCGGCCTGAAGGCGGCGGCCAAAGGGGGCAAGAACCATGACAAGGAGGAACAGGGAGATGACGAGATATCTGCTGATCGGCGCGGCGACGGCCGCGCTTCTGCTCGGCCTCGGCCGCGAGGCCCGGGCCGATTGCGATGTCACGGTGGGGGTGGTGATGGAGCTGACCGGCCCTGCCGGCGAATACGGCCAGGCCGGCTCGAAATCCGTCGATATGGCCTTCCGCGACCTGAACGAGGCGGGCGGGGTGCTGGGCTGCAAGCTCGTGGCAGAGACCCGGGATTCCCAGAGCCAGGGCAATGTCGCGGTGGATGCGGCCAACCAGCTGGTCCAGGTGAAGCATGTGCCGGCGATCATCGGCGGCATCATCTCCTCGGTCTCGATCCCGATCCTGACCTCGGTGACGGCGCCGGCCAAGGTGGTGCAGATCTCCCCGGCTTCCTCCTCGCCGACGCTGACGGCGCTGGGGCGCGAGGGCAAGACCAACGGCGTCTTCTTCCGCACCATCACCTCCGATGCGCTTCAGGGCACGGCGGCGGCGAAATACGCCATGGATCAGGGCCTGACCAAGATCTCCATCATCCATGTGAACAACGATTTCGGCGTCAACATGGTCGCGGAATTCTCCAAGGCCTATGAGGCGCTGGGCGGCAAGATCGTCTCCGACACGCCCTATAACGAGAAGCAGGCCTCCTATCAGGCGGAGGTGACCAAGGCCATGGAGGGCGATCCCCAGGCGCTCTATCTGGTGAGCTATCCCGTCGATGGCGCGACCATCGCGCGGGCCTGGATCTCCCAGGGCGGGCCGGCGAAATTCCTGCTCAATGACGGCATGAACAGCGCCGACTTCATCAAGGCGGTCGGGGCTCAATATCTCGACAACGCCTATGGGACCTCCTCGGGCACCTCGCCGACGCCGTCGACGGACTATTTCAACAAGAACTACCAGGCCTTCTCCAAGCTCGATCCGGGGACACCGGCGGCCGACCGCTCCTATGACGCCGCCGCCATACTGGGGCTGGCGATAGCGCAGGCCGGCAAGGCGGATTCCGCGGCGATCAAGGATGCGATCCGCAAGGTGCTGGACCCGAACGGGACAGCGATCTATGCGGGGCCGGAGGAGTTCAAGAAGGCCATCGCGTTGATCCAGCAGGGCAAGCCCATCCGTTATGAGGGCGTCATCGGTCCGGTGCAGTTCGACGAATATGGCGACATCACCGGCCCCTTCCGCCTGTGGCGCATCCAGAAGGGCGAGATCACCACGGTCGGCGAGATGTCGACGGCCGATGTCGATGCGGTCAAGGCGAAGCTGAAGCAGTAAGCCTCGGCGGCCGGGCGCCGGCCTATCCCGCCGGCACCCGGCCGATGCCTTGGAGCCGAACCCCTCCCTTCCTCGTTGAATCTAGGGAAGGGAAGGTGTGCCATGGATCCGGAACGCATCGTCGTGCGCTGCTGCATCGCCGGCGGCGGCCCCGCCGGCATGATGCTGGGCCTGCTCCTGGCGCGTCTCGGCATTGAGGTGCTGGTGCTGGAGAAGCATGCCGATTTCCTGCGCGATTTCCGCGGCGACACCGTTCACCCCTCGACGCTGGAGGTGATGCACGAGCTGGGACTGCTCGAGGATTTCCTGAAGCTGCCCCATGACGAGATCGCGACCCTCTACGGCCAGGTCGGCCCGACGACGCTCCAGGTCGCCGACTTCCGCCACCTGCCGACCCACTGCAAGTTCGTGGTGCTGATGCCGCAATGGGACTTCCTGGATTTCCTGGCTGGTGCGGCCAAGCGCTACCCCGGCTTCCGACTGCGCATGCAGGCCGAGGCGACGGAGCTCATGGAGGCCGAGGGCTGCATCGTGGGCTTGCGCGTGAGGACGCCGGAGGGCGCGCTGGAGGTTCGTGCCAATCTCGTCGTCGCAGCCGATGGGCGCCACTCCCTCCTGCGCAGCCAGGCCGGGCTCGAGGTGATCGATCTGGGCGCCCCAATCGATGTGCTGTGGCTGAGGCTTTCGCGCCATGCCGGCGATCCCGGCCAGACGGCGGGGCGCTTCGATACCGGGCGCATCCTGGTGATGCTGAACCGCGGCAGCTATTGGCAATGCGCCTTCGTCATTCGCAAGGGCGGCTTCGAGGCGATCCGCGCCGCCGGGCTTCCGGCCTTCCGTGAAACCCTCGCCTCGCTCGCTCCCTATCTGGCCGATCGCCTGGACGAACTCGCGAGCTGGGAGGATGTGAAGCTGCTGACCGTGCGGGTCGACCGGCTGCGGCGTTGGCATCGCCCCGGCCTGCTCTGCATCGGCGATGCCGCCCATGCCATGTCGCCCATCGGCGGGGTCGGGATCAACCTCGCCATCCAGGACGCCGTCGCCGCGGCCAACCTTTTGGCGACCCCCCTCCGCAAGGCCCTGACCACCGAAGCCGATCTTCGGAAGGTACAGCGGCGGCGCGAATTGCCGA
>DATFRE010000540.1:0-19326 GCA_035263545.1 Dongiaceae bacterium | reverse complement strand
ATCTTACCTTCCGGGCCCTCGCCGACGGCACGCGGCGATCGATGATTCGCACGCTCGCGCGGGGCCGGACGCGAAGCGCCGGTGAGCTCGGCCGACAGTTCTCCTCCGCCCAGCCCACAATCTCGAAGCATTTGAAGGTTCTCGAGCAGGCCGGGCTCATCGAACGGAGCGTGGAGGGACGTGTCCACCGGTTCCGGCTGCGCCAGAGGCCCCTCAAGGAGGCGGAGCGCTGGATTGCGCGCCAGCAGGCGTTCTGGACAGGGGCCGTCGCCCAGCTCGACCGGCTGCTGCAGGAGGTCTCCGGAGATGAGTCCTGAGGCAGCCGTCGCCGAGATCCGCCGGCGCCTCTCCGCCACGCCCGAAAGGGTATTCCGCGCCTTCGCCGATCCGGAATTGGTCAGCCGCTGGCTGACGCCATCACCGGAGATCGAGCTCAGAGTTCTCGCTTTCGATTTCCGTGTCGGCGGAGCTTACCGCTTTGCCTATCACGTCCCGGGCGGTTCAGTCATGGTCGTCAACGGGATCTACCGATCGATCGAGCCGTCCTCGAAGATCGTTTTCTCCTGGAATATCGAGCCGCCCGACGAACATGCCGGCCTCCGCTCCGAGGTCGTCGTCGTGATCACGCCCGACGGCGAGGGCTGCGAGCTTCATATCCACCACCGGCAACTCACCCAGCCGGGCGCCGCCGAACGCCATGCCGGTGGCTGGCGGGGCGCTGTGGATCAGCTTGTCTTGGTGCTGGGCAGGCCGGAGCAATCGGATGACGCCTGAGGAAAGGCTCGCCGCCGATGTGCGCGCACATCTCTCCGCCACGGGCGAAATCAGCGAGGTCCGGATGTTCGGCGGCACAGGCTTCATGCTGAACGGCAACATGGTTGCGGCCGTGTCCCGGCGCGGCCTGCTGCTGCGTGTCGGCAAGGACCGCCAGGGCCATGCCCTCGCGCGGCCAGGCGCGCGTCCCATGGAGATGCAAGGGCGCCGGATGGAAGGTTATGTCTATGTCGACCCAAGAGAGCTGGACGATCGCGCCCTGAAAGCCTGGCTCGATGAAGCCTCGAGCTACGTGCGGACCCTGCCGCCGAAGACGGCGAAGGCAAAGTCGCCGGGGAAAGGAAAACGGGCATGAAGCAGGCGCCTTTCCCGGCCGATCCGCCTAGAAGTCCAACCGGCGAACCGAGGGGACGTCCGCGTCGACGCCGTTCCTATAGCCCCCAATGAGGAGACATGAGCATGGAGACTCGAGCCTATACCGGCGGCTGCGCCTGCGGCGCGACAAGGTATGAAATCGGGGCCGAACCCGTGATGGCGGGCCACTGCCAGTGCCGGGATTGCCAACGCGACAGCGGGACGGGTCACGCATCTCACATGGCGTTCCCGCGTGCGGACGCACGTCTTTCGGGAGAGGCCACGGTTTGGGAGAAAGCCGCAGACAGCGGGAATGTCGTGGGCCGGGCCTTTTGTCCGACCTGCGGGGCCCCGGTGTATTCGATGAACGGCGCTATGCCGGAGCTTCTGTTCATCCGCGCCGCAAGCCTCGACGATCCGAGCCGATACGAGCCGAAACTGGTGGTCTGGGCGAAAAGCGGATATCCGTGGGATCATACCGATCCCGCGCTGCCGAAATTCGAGAAAATGCCCGCGTGATCCCCGGATCAAGTCCGCGGAGGCATCCAGGGTAAGCGACGGAACCGGGGGCCCTGGATTTGCGCTTTCGCGGGAATGACGAAGAGGAAGCTGGAGAGAGGGCGCCTCACCGGCTTTCGTGCGCGTATCTCTGGTGGCGCAGGAAGACCGCATCGAGGGCGAAGGGGCCGGGGCCGCCCAGGACGAGTGCGGCCAGGCCGGCGAGATAGAGGAGATTCGTCTCGTAGCCGGGCTGGCCGAAATGCGGGCCGGCAGGGGTGATGGCCTCCAGCTTGATCGAGCTGAATCCATTGGGGAGATGGACGGTGACGATCGCGATGATGAGGACGGCCGCCATGGGCAGGCTGACGAGGGGGATGAAGGCGCCGGCCATGACACAAAAGCCGCCGATCAGCTCCGTCAGGATCGTCGCCCAGGCGAGAAGGGGTGCCGCGGGCATGTGGAGCGCCTGCAATATGCCGATGAAGGAATCGGCGCCGCGGGCGAGCTTCGCATAGCCATGCTCCATGAAGCCGAAGCCGACGATCAGCCGGAGGGGAAGCGCCCACCAGGCCTCACTTCGAGCTGAGACGAGGCGGGCATAGATGCCAGTGATGTTGCTCATATTGTACAGTTCGGGCGCGCGACGCCCGCGCGCATCACGATTGCGAGAGCGAGACTGGCGGGAGGGGAAGATGAGTGCGGCGCTCTACTTGCGCTTGCGGCTGCCGGCCGTCTTGGAGCGGCTGCCGCTTGCGGCGGCGCGCCGGGGCCGGCGGACGGCTCTCACCTTTCCGCTGTCGCCGCCGCCGCAGTAGAAGCGGTCGGCACCATCGGATTCGAGCCCCGACACGCCCATGCCGGGCGGCATTTCGAGCCGCTCCAGCACCTCGCCGGTCCGGGGATCGACCCGCCGCACCTCGCTCTGCTCGCCTTCCCAGGTGCCATGCCAGAGCTCGTCCTCGACCCAGGTCACGCCGGTGACGAAGCGATTCGATTGGATGGTGCGGAGAATCTTTCCCGTCTCGGGATCGATCTGATGGATCTTGCGCTCGCGGTACTGCCCCACCCAGAGCGTCCCCTCGCCCCAGGCGAGTCCCGAATCGCCGCCATCGCCGGGCGCTGGAATCGCGGCGAGCACGGCGCCGGTTTCCGGATCGATCTTCAGGATGCGGCCTTCGGCGATCTGATAGAGATAGCGCCCGTCGAAGGCCGTTCCCGCATCACCGGCGATATCGATCCGGCGCACCGTCTTCCCGCTCGCGGGATCGAGAAGGTTCAGCCTGTTCCGGGAGCAAAACCAGACCTGCCGGCCGTCATAGGTGACGCCATCGACGCGGTCGACGCCCGGAAAGGGTCCATATTCGTGGAGGATCTCGGCTTTGGATCGCCTCATGCCGCCATCCTAGCCGCTCGGCAGCGGCGGGGGGAGTAACAAGGCCGTCGCGAATCCGGGAGCCATGAGCCCGACCGGCGGCGGGATCATCCAGCGCCGCGCCCGGGCGCGGCCGAATGACTGGACCTTGCCCTCCGCCGCGAGCGAGTCGAGGGCCCGCTGCACGGTGCGCTGGCTGGCGCCGAGCGCGAGCGCGAGTGCCGAACTCGACCAGGATTCGCCATCAGCGAGGAAGGCGAGCACAGCCCCATGCTCCTCCTCCAGGGGCCGCGCCAGCAAGACGACTTCGCTCGCGCGGCGTGGCACCAGCCGGAAACCGCGCTCCGTCGCGCTCACGCCGGCCAGGCGGCGCAGCATGGCGCGAAGCCGGCCGATCTCGACCCTGAGGCGCGCGCGATGAGACTCGTCGGCATGCTTCGCCTGGAATGCCTGCGCGAGGAGCACCTCCCGTGGCGCATCTTGCGGCCAGGCCCCGCCCAGCGCGCGGGCAAGCGCGAACAGAACCGGACGCCTCGCGAGCGAGACGACCATGCCGCCGTCACGCAGGACATGGCGGCAGGCATCGACGACCAGCGCTTTCGACTCCTGCAAGGCCTCGACCTCCTCGAGCAAAAGGAGCCGCTCCTCGCCGCCGGCGATCAGCCGGGCCGCGGGCGTGTCGAGAACACGCGTTGCGCTTTCCACCTCCGCTGTCAGCGCAGGAATGCCGGCCTGGCCTGCGGCCTTCTGGGCGCGGGCAAGCGCGGCCCGCGCCGTCTTCGCGTGCAGGCGCCGTATCGCGATGCCGGCGATGACCAGCTCATGGGCGGCCCGCAATGCGGGCGGGGAATGCCGAGGGTCGAGCCCGGCGAGCCTGCGCTCGGCCTGGTCGAGGCGCCCGACCAGGAGGAGGCGGCGAACTTCGAGATAGCCGGCATGGGCGGCGTTCACCCGGTCGCCATGCTCTTCGAGGATTGTCCGCGCCGCGTCCAGCGCCTTGGCGGGCCAGCGGAGATCGCGCGCGGCAAGCGCGATCTCGGCCTCGGCGACGATACACCGTGCGCGGGCGACCGCCTCGCGCGGGCCAAAGGCGGAGCCTGCACGTCTGAGGAGCGCCTTGGCGCGAACGAGATCGCCGAGCTGCGCCATGGCGATGCCGCGTAGCGCCAGAGCCGGCGGGTCGTCGCGCAGCGCGACCCGCTTCAGCGCGCCGAGAGGATCACCGGCGGCGAGCGCGCGCGCCGCGGCCGTGATCAGCGAGTCCATTCGAATCCCGCCACATTTGTCACTCTCGTCGTCCTTTTACCGGTCCCTAGTCTAGCTCACCAGCGACCGATGGGGCGCAATGAGAACGGAGCGAGACACATGAATGCATCCGAAGCCAAGATTCCTGTCGAGGGCACCACCGGCCGCGGGGCCGCCCATTGGCTGTCGCTGGCGGCGGCGCCGAGCTTCGCGATCATGGCCCTGCTGACGGGCATTGCCGATGGCGGCGCCATGGATATGGTCTGCTCCCTCGGGCATGGCTCGGCGCTGAGCGGAATGGTCCCGATGTACCTGCTGATGAGCGCCTTCCATTCGGCGCCCTGGCTTAAGCTGATCGCCCGCCGGCGCCGCGATGCAAGCTGATCCGGCATGGCGGGATCGGGCGGTACCGGGGCCAGCGGAATCCCGCCACACTTGTCACTCCCACCGCTCGAGGCCCGGCATCTATCTATCTCGCGATACCAAACATTCCACGGAGAAAAACGATGACGACGCACAATACCGGGACACGCAAAGAGTGGCTGGCCGCGCGGCTCGAACTGCTCCAGGCGGAGAAGGAGCTCACGCGGCAGAGCGATGCCCTGGCGCAGCGGCGGCAAGAGCTGCCCTGGGTCCGGATCGACAAGGCCTACCGGTTCGACACCGATCAGGGGAAGGCCTCGCTGGCGGATCTCTTCGGCGGGCGCTCACAGCTCCTCGTCTACCACTTCATGTTCGGACCCGACTACAAGGCGGGATGCCCGTCCTGCTCGATGATCGCCGACGGGTTCGAGGGCTTCGCCGTCCATCTGGCGAACCACGACGTCGCGCTCTGGGCGGTGTCGCGGGCGCCGCTCGAAAAGCTGCAGGCCTATAAGCGGCGGATGGGCTGGAGCTTCCCCTGGGCCTCCTCGGAGGACGGCGCGTTCAACTTCGACTTCAACGTCTCCTTCACCGAGGAGGAGCAGCGAAAAGGCGCGATCGAATACAACTATGCGCGCCGCAGCCACGCGATGGACATGACGCCGGCGCCCGAGCCCGTCTCGCGTTTTGCGGCCAGCTGCGGAACCGATGCCGCCACCTATTCACGCGAGAGGCCGGGCATGAGCGCCTTCGTGCGCGAGGGTGGCGAGATCTATCACAGCTACTCCACCTATGCGCGGGGGCTGGACGGGCTCTGGGGCGCCTATCAGTGGCTCGATCGCGCCCCCAGGGGGCGCAACGAGACCGGCATCTGGTGGCGCCGGCACGATGAGTACGAGAAGCGCTGAGTGATCTTCCGGCGGGGCCGGCATTGGCGCGGCCGGCCCCGCCGGTCTATCTTCGCCGCGGCCACCCAATTCATGCGATAGCTGGAGGAGACCGATGCAAGAGGCTCTCGTCGTCCGCCGCGAGACCCATATCCCGGCACCCCCCGCGGCGGTGTTCGCCCTCCTAACCGACCCGGAGAAGATCCTGCGCTGGATGGGGACCGAGGCGCAGGTCGAGCCGCAGCAGGGCGGGCTCTATCTCGTCAACGTGACCGGGGCCCGCTTCGCCCGCGGCGCCTTCCGCGAGGTGGTGCCGGTGCACCGCCTGGCCTACAGCTTCGGCTGGGATGGCAGCGAGGTGGTGCCGCCGGGCTCGAGCCTGGTCGAGATCGACCTGCTCGAGCGGCCGGACGGAACGCTGCTGCGCCTGACCCATACGGGCCTGCCCAGTGCCGAGCAATGCGCCGGCCATGCGGAAGGCTGGGCCCATTATCTGGGCCGCCTGGCGGAGATTGCCGGCGGGCGCGATCCGGGCCCGGACCCCTGGCACGGCCGCACCGGCAAGGAATGACGCTTCGTCGATCGCCCTGGATGCCCGCTTTCGCGGGCATGACGACGAGGGAGTGCGCGCGGGCGTCGAGGTTGATGCTCGCCTTGTCTTGAGCCAGGATTTCGCCGGGCACCGGGTCGCAACGAAAGGTTGGTGACGCATGTCGGCCGAGACGATTGCGCCGGTGAAACCGATCTCCTCACGCGAGCTTCCCTGGACGGAATGGTCCGAGGTGCCGCGCTTCGCGGTTCGCTACCGGCATCTGAGCCGCGCCGCGCTCGGCGAGGATTATCATGTGGGCGTGGCGATCGAGGAGCTGGGGCCGGGCAAGCAGAGCGCGCCGCTCCACTACCACATCTTCGAGGAGGAGCATGTCTATATCCTCGAGGGCCGGCTCACATTACGCCTGGGCAGCGAGAGCCATGACATGGCCGCGGGCGACTATGTCTGCTTTCCGGCCGGGCAGAAGGCCGGGCATTGCCTGGTCAACGAGAGCGGTGCTGCCTGCCGCTATGTGATCATGGGCGAGCGCAACCCGAACGAAGTGGCGGTCTATCCCGATTCCGGCAAGGTGATGGTGCGCGCCCTGGGGCCGGGCATGATCTTCGATATGGCGGCGAGGCGGGGCTATTGGGACGGAGAGAACACCGGCTTGCCGGCGGGCCAGCTTCCGCCATCGGCGGGCGCGGGCGATGGCGGAAGCACGCCGGTGAAGCCGCATCCGCCGATCTCCTCCCGTGACATCGCCTGGGAGGAGCAGGCGCCCGTGGGCACGCGCTTCGGCGGCCGCGCGAAGCATCTCACGCATGCGGCTGTGGGCCCCAGCTATCGCGTCGGCATGCTGATCGAGGCGCCGGGCCCGGGCCAGCGCCTGGCGCCCCGGCACTATCACATGCTGGAGGAGGAGCATGCGCTGATCCTGGAAGGGCAGGTGACCCTGCTCCTGGGCGAGGATAGCTACGAGATGAAAGCGGGGGACTATGTCTGCTTTCCCGCCGGGCGGAAGATCGGCCATTCCTTCGTGAACAGCGGCACGGGGCCCTGCAGCTATCTGATGATCGGCGAGCGCAACCCGAACGATGTCTGCGTCTACCCGGATTCGAACAAGATGCTGGTCAGGGCGCTGCGCTCGGAGGACGACATCTTCGACATGTCGGGGCTGAGGAGATACTGGGAGGGTGAGACGGGCTGAGTAGGATTCCGGACGGGGCGATATATATCCTTCTCAGGTATGCAACCTCCGGTGTTCAATCAGCAAGAAGGACAAAGACATGCCCTCGATCACCACCAAGGACGGCGTCGAGATCTTCGACAAGGACTGGGGCAAGGGCCAGCCCATCGTCTTCAGCCATGGTTGGCCGCTCTCGGCAGACGACTGGGACGCCCAGATGCTCTTCTTCCTCGGCCAGGGCTTCCGCGTGATCGCCCATGACCGGCGTGGTCATGGACGCTCGACCCAGACCGGCGAGGGCCATGACATGGATCACTATGCCGACGACCTCGCCGCCCTGACGGCGCATCTCGATCTGAAGAATGCGGTCCATGTCGGCCACTCCACCGGCGGCGGCGAGGTGGTGCATTACATCGCCCGCCATGGCGAAAGCCGGGTGGCGAAGGCGGTCCTCATCTCCTCTGTGCCGCCGCTGATGCTGAAGACGCCGGCCAATCCGGGCGGGCTGCCCAAGGAGGTCTTCGACGGGCTGCAGGCGCAGCTCGCCGCCGGCCGCGCCCAGTTCTATTACGACCTACCGGCCGGGCCCTTCTACGGCTACAACCGGCCGGGCGCGAAGCCCTCCCCGGCGGTGATCTGGAACTGGTGGCGCCAGGGCATGATGGGCGGCGCCAAGGCGCATTACGACGGCATCGTCGCCTTCTCGCAGACCGACTTCACCGAGGATTTGAAGAAGATCAGCGTGCCGGTGCTGGTGATGCATGGCGATGACGATCAGATCGTGCCCTATGCCGATTCCGGCCCGCTCTCGGCAAAGCTTGTGAAGAAGGGCACGCTCAAGACCTATAAGGGCTTCCCCCATGGCATGCCGACGACCGAGGCCGCGACCATCAATGCCGATCTTCTGGCCTTCATCAAGGGTTAGGCGTCTTCGAAGGAACCAACCCCAGGCGCGACCGACCAGCCACCCAACCCTTGATGCGGAGAGCGGATAGCGGGACGATAAAGGCACCCGAAAGCGCGAAAGGGGAGCCTAGTGACAGACAGATTGCCGTCTAGAGGCGGTGTCCGTGAGAAAGCGGAAGGTGAATTGAAGGAGCTTGCCGTCGTCACGGCCTACCTCTTCGTCGTGTTCGCAGCCCTGCTGTTCTACAAATCCGCGATCCTGCAGGCGCATGGTGTTGACTGGGCACCCTGGAGCTTCGCCCTCGTCAAGGCGGTCTTCGCCGCGAAATTCATTCTGATCGGGCGCGCGCTTCACCTTGGCGAGCGCAATCTCAGCAAGCCCCTCATCTGGCCGGTGCTCTACAAATCCTTGATCTTCCTCGTGTTCGTGATCGTTCTCAGCATCATCGAAGATGTGGCCGTCGGCTTCATTCACGGACAAGGCTTGTGGTCATCGATCGCCGGGATCGGAGGCGGCACGCTGAGCCAGATCATCGCAACGATCGTGCTGCTGTTCCTCGCTCTTCTGCCCTTGGCTCTATTCGCCGCCCTGGGCGAGGTCATGGGACGGAAGGCCCTGCTTCGCCTCTTCTTTGTCGAACGGCTTGAATTCGAAGTCGTGAAACGGCGCTCCTAGGGGGCTCGGGGTTCCTGCGCTTACCAACTGGTCGAGCTCGCACCCTCTTCCCTGCTGGCGGACGCGTGCGAACCGCAGCGCCAAATAATGATTCTGTATCTCCGGCAGTGGTAGAGTCGCAATGCGTGCCGCCGCCGTGGCCAAGAGACCCACGAATGCTGGTTGGTCTGCGCTAAGAGGCTACAGGAGGATTTGTGGCCGCACTGCCATGCGGCACCTCCACGAGTAGTGCGCAGGGCCGAGCAAGTCGCGCAATTGGGGAAGTGCATTGTCGATGACCGACGGGGCGAGTGCCCGGAGCCTCGCCAACGAGCTTGCCAAAGAGCGCAATCGCGAGGCGGCGGAGCGCACGCTCATGGCGTGGATTCGCACAGCGCTCTCCCTAATAGGTTTCGGATTCGGTATCGGCAAGCTCGATGCCTATCTCGAGGCTGCGGGCCTGCACACGCGCTTCGACCTGCCCCACAGCACCATGATCTTCGGGGCAAGCTTCATCGTGGTAGGTATCCTCGGTCTGATCGCCGCGATCGTTCAGCACACCCGAATCCTGAACCGGCTGTCGCAGTCGGACTTTGCCTACAATGCCATGAGACCGATCGCCATGACGGTCGCATGTCTGCTGATTCTCATCGGCGTGTTCGGCTTGGTTGCTATCCTGTGGTGACCAGCCCCTCGGTCATAGGTCCCGAAACGTCGACCCGCCACAACCGGCGGGAGGCCGTCCTGGGCTCGATGCGCTGGATCCCCGGCGGTGCGTTTCGCATGGGTGCCGACGATGCCTATCCTGAGGAAGCGCCGGTCCACACCGTCGTTGTCGCCGGATTCTGGATCGATCCCTGCGCCGTGACCAATGGCGAGTTCGCAACCTTTGTCGCGGCGACGGGATACAGGACGGTCGCCGAGCATCCGCCTGATCCGGCCCTTTATCCCGGAGCCCGACCGGAGCTGCTGAAGCCCGGCTCCGCCGTGTTCTTCATGCCTGCCGGAAGGGCGAGCGAGAACGATATCCACAGCCGTTGGGCCTATGTGCCGGGTGCCGACTGGCGCCACCCCGAAGGCCCCCAGAGCACGATCGAAGGCCGGGAGCGAGAGCCCGTGATTCATGTGGCCTATGAAGATGCCGCTGCCTACGCCGCCTGGGCCGGCAAGGCTCTGCCGACAGAGGCAGAGTGGGAATTCGCCGCCCGCGGCGGCCTGGACGGTGCCACCTTCTGCTGGGGCAACGAGTTCACCCCCGGGGGCCGTTACATGGCCAACACCTGGCAGGGGCCGTTTCCCTACCGCGATCTTGGCACCGACGGATTCATCGGGCGGGCGCCGGTGGGCTCCTTCCCGCCGAACGGCTACGGCCTCTACGACATGGCGGGCAATGTCTGGGAATGGACGACCGATCGGTATTCCGACCGCCATCCGCCACAGGCCGAAGATTCCTGCTGCTTGTCAGGTGACCCGGAAGCGGCCAGCGACAGCGCTGGCCCATCCAAGATCCCATCGAAGGTGATCAAGGGCGGCTCCTATCTCTGCGCTCCGAACTACTGCCGGCGCTACCGCCCGTCCGCTCGCTATCCGCAGATGATCGATACCGCCACCTGCCACATCGGCTTTCGCTGCGTCATACGCGCAGGCTGAGCCGCATTGATACAGAGGAGGAGTAATCGACAATGAGCGGCGAAGACAAGAAGGATCGCTCCCATCTCCCCATTCCCACGCCCGAGCGCACCGGGCTCATTACCTATGACGCGAAGGATCCCGACACCAAATTCGCGCCGATCGAGCAGTTGCGCCCGCCCAAGGGCGCGCCCAATGTGCTGATCATTCTGATCGACGACGCGGGCTTTGGCTCTTCGAGCGCTTTCGGCGGCCCCTGCCAGACGCCGCACGCAGAGAAGCTCGCGGCGGGCGGGCTCTCCTATAACCGCTTCCACACCACGGCCCTCTGCTCTCCGACGCGGGCGGCGCTGCTCTCCGGCCGCAACCATCACTCGGCAGGGATGGGCGGCATTACCGAGATCGCCACGGGCGCGCCGGGCTACAGCTCCGTGCTCCCCAATACCATTTCGCCACTGGCGCGGACCCTGAAGCTCAATGGCTACGCCACCGCCCAGTTCGGCAAATGCCACGAGGTGCCGGTGTGGGAGACGAGCCCGGTCGGCCCATTCGATGCATGGCCAACAGGCGGCGGCGGGTTCGAGTATTTCTACGGGTTCATCGGCGGCGAGACCAACCAGTGGTTTCCCTCGATCTATGAAGGCACGACGCCGGTTGATCCCAAGAAGACGCCCGAAGAAGGCTACCACTTCATGGAGGATATGACCGACAAGGCCATGGCCTGGATCGCGCAGCAAAAGGCACTTGCCTCCGACAAGCCCTTCTTCGTCTACTTCGCTCCCGGCGCGACGCATGCGCCTCACCATGTGCCCAAGGAATGGGCCGACAAATACAAGGGCAAGTTCGACCAAGGCTGGGACAAGCTGCGCGAGGAGACCCTCGCGCGGCAGAAGAAGCTCGGCGTCATCCCGGAGGATTGCGAGCTCACCGAACGCCACCCGGAAATTCCGGCCTGGGACGACATGCCCGAGGCACTGAAGCCCATATTGCGGCGCCAGATGGAGGTCTATGCGGGCTTCCTCGAGTATACCGACCACCATGTCGGACGCCTGCTCGATGGGCTGAAGAATCTCACCATCCTCGACGACACCCTCATCTACTACATCATCGGCGACAACGGGGCCTCGGCCGAGGGCACGCTGAACGGCGCCTATAACGAGATGGCCAATTTCAACGGCCTGGCTGCCCTGGAAACACCCGAATTCCTCATGGAGCGGTATGACAAGCTCGGCGGGCCGGAGTCGTACAACCACTACGCGGTGGGCTGGGCGCATGCCATGAACGCCCCCTATCAGTGGACCAAGCAGGTCGCTTCCCACTGGGGCGGGACCCGCAACGGCACCATCGTGCACTGGCCCAAGGGCATAAGGGCCAAGGGCGAAATCCGCTCGCATTTCCACCACGTCATCGACATCGCTCCCACCATCCTGGAGGCGGCGGGGCTGCCCGAGCCCGTGACCGTCAATGGCGTCCAGCAGCGACCCATCGAAGGCGTCAGCATGCTCTACTCCTTCAACGATGCCCGGGCTGCCGACCGGCACGAGACGCAGTACTTCGAGATGCTCGGCAACAGGGGCATTTACCACAAGGGCTGGACCGCGGTGACGAAGCACGGCACGCCCTGGGAGCTGGTGGGCCGCAAGACCGTGCCCCTCGACGACGATGTGTGGGAGCTCTACGACACGACCAAGGACTGGAGCCAGGCCAGGAACCTGGCCAAAGAAATGCCGGGGAAGCTGCACGAGCTGCAGCGTTTGTGGCTGATCGAGGCGACGCGCTACAACGTGCTGCCCATCGACGACCGGACGATCGAGAAGTTCAACCCGGACACTGCGGGCCGGCCGGTGCTGATCCGGGGGAAAACCCAGCTGCTCTTCAGCGGCATGAAGCGCCTGGCGGAGAACTGCGTCCTCAACATCAAGAACAAGTCCCACTCCGTCACCGCCGAAATTGAGGTCCCTGCCTCCGGCGCCGAGGGCGTGATCATCGCCCAGGGCGGGAGCATCGGCGGCTGGAGCCTCTACGCGAAGAACGGTCGACTGAAATATTGCTACAATGTTGTCGGGGTGCAGCATTTCTTCGTCGAGGCGTCGGCAACGCTACCGCCAGGCGAGCATCAAGTCCGCATGGAGTTTGCATATGCGGGCGGCGGCCTCGGTAAGGGCGGGCAGGTAACGCTCTACGTCGATGGCAAGAAGGCCGGCGAAGGGACCGTCCCGATGACACAGGCGATGATTTTCTCCGCCGATGATGGTTGCGATGTCGGCGAGGATGGAGGGGCCCCCGTCTCTCCGGACTACGGCCCGCGCGGCAATGCCTTCAATGGCAGGGTCAAGGGGGTGCAACTCGCCATCGATGAGGCCGCGGAAAACCTGGACCATCTCGTCTCCCCAGAGGAGGCTCTGCGCATCGCCATGGCACGTCAGTAGCCAGATCCGCACCGTATTTGAAGTCTCCTCGCGCTCATTGCGAGATGGGTAGGGGAGCGAAGAAAGAGGGAAATGGAGCTCGGCAACACACTCGGCCCCCTTCCATTGAAGGGGGTGGTGGATTCGCTACCTGTAAGACATCGCGCCCTGGATGCCGCTCGCCTACAACTCCGACGGGTCGCTGGATATCTATATCCAGGCGGAATCGCCAGGCAAATGACAAGGAGGCCAACTGGCTGCTGGCGCCTGCCAAGGGCGAGTTCAATATCGTGATCCGAAACTACTGGCCTAAGGAGGAGGCATTGAACGGGTCCTGCAAGAACCCGCCGATCCAGAAAGTGCCGTGATGCCAGCTAAGAGATGGGCGACCCGGAGATCTCCCAGATGAGAGGCGGCCTGCTTCTGCGCACCACGGCTCTGCTTGAGGGCCTTGCGGGGTTGGGCTTCCTGCTGCTCCCGTCTCTGCCGCTGGAAATCCTGTTCGGCCAAGCGCCTGACAAGGTATTGGGCCTGCTGGTGGCCCGCATTGCGGGCGCGGCGCTGCTCGCGCTCGCCACGGCTTGCTGGTGGGCCGGCAAAGACACCGCAAACCGCAGGGCGGCGGGCCTGGTCGGCGCCTTGTTGCTTTACGACACACTCGCCGTCCTTCTCTTGCTCTATGGTGGGCTCTCGTTGGAGCTGAGCGGCATCGGGCTGTGGCCTGCAGTCGTCGGCCATATTGCGCTTGCGGCCTGGTCCGTCGCCGTGCTGATGCACCCTGCCTCATAAGACGCCGGCAGGAAGCGTCAAGCGTCCTCCTCAAGGTCAACCGCATCGATAGAAGTCCAGTCCGATTTTCTTGAACGCCAGGTGCTGTAGCGGTCCCGTCGGGGTGCGCTATCGGTGCTGTAGCGGTACGAAGCCGTCGCCGTCGATCCACCTCAGCACCCGTCAGGCCCATTTCGCCGCATTTCATCGGTGCTGTAGCGGTACGCCTATATAACCACTCCCTGTGCGCTCACCATAAGCGAGCGTAGTGAAGCACCGAGCGGTGGCATCTGGCATCGCTTCCGGAGTAGCGTAATCACCAGGATTTGGCGCGGCGCGGCCTGTAGCGGGACCCGGGACAATAGCTCGGCCCCTCTTGGGCGTAGGATAGAGTGAGGGCACATGACACGGATTCTGCTGGTTGGATACGATCCGGAGACCGTCGACTATTCCGACCCCGCTTTGCCACCGGGTATGACCGCTGAAAAGGTTCGAGCCGGCATCGGGATTGCGATGAAGCAGTTCGCTGAACGTGGTTGGCAGGCTGACCTCGGCTTCGTTCAGCCGGACGAGACCGCGGGTCCGACCGTGGAGCAGCAGCTAGCGTCAACCAGCTATGACTGTGTCGTGATCGGGGCGGGTGTGCGCCTGCCTCCTCGGCGCCTGCCAATATTCGAAGCAATCATCAATGCTGTTCACAGAACCGCTCCAGGCGCGGCGATTGCTTTCAATACACGTCCCGAAGATAGCGCCGATGCTGCCGCCCGATGCCTGCCGGAGGGTAAGCGCTAAAGTCCTCGTTACTCCGTAACGCTAGGAAAGAAGCCGGATATGCGTTTCATTGACTGGGACGAAGTCCACAGGCTTGCCGACTATTCGTCAGTCATCGACGCCATAGCGCGCATGTATGCGTCCGGCTGCGACGCCATGGATCGCGGCGGCCTCGGCAAGGGCGGGCAGGTGACGCTCTACGTCGATGGCAAGAAGGCCGCCGAAGGGGCTGTCCCGATGACGCAGGCGATGATTTTCTCCGCCGATGATGGTTGCGATGTCGGCGAGGATGGAGGGGCCCCCGTCTCTCCGGACTACGGCCCGCGTGGCAACGCCTTTAATGGCATGGTCAAGGGGGTGCAACTCGCTATCGATGAGGCCGCGGAGAGCCTGGACCATCTCGTTTCCCGAGAGGAAGCTCTCCGCTGCGCCATGGCGCGCCAGTAGGCGGATCAGTTGCCTATGTGGTCATGTCCAGGCGGCTCAATCGCGTTCCCTTCCCGCGCCCATTCCCGCAGGATGAATTTCTGCACCTTGCCGGTCGCGTTCCTTGGCAGCTCGCCAAACACGACATGCCGGGGGCGCTTGAAGCGCGCCATCTGGCCCTTGCACCATTGCATCAGCGCCTCGGCGGACGGCGCCTCGACGCCCTCGCGAAGTGCGACGAAGGCGCAGGGAGTCTCGCCCCAGTGGGGATCGGGTTTGGCGACGACCGCCACCTCGCGCACGGCGGGGTGGCGGGCAAGAACCTCCTCCACTTCGAGCGAGGAGATGTTTTCTCCGCCGGAGATGATGATGTCCTTGGACCGATCCTTGACCTCGACATAGCCGTCGGGGTGCACGACACCGAGGTCCCCGGTTCGAAACCACCCATCGCGAAACGCTTCCCGCGTCGCGGTCTCGTTCTTGAGATAACCCTTCATCACGGTGTTGCCGCGAGTCACGATCTCGCCCATCGACGTACCGTCGGCCGGCAGAGCAGCGCCGGTCGCGGGGTCAATCACCTGCAGCCCGGCCACCATGACATCGCGGACCCCCTGACGCGCCATCAGCTTCGCCTTTTCCGGCAGATCTAATGACGCCCACTCGGCCTGGAAATCGCAAATCGTCGCCGGCCCATAGGTCTCGGTCAGGCCATAGCCATGAATGACGGTGAAGCCCATTCGCTCCAGGGCGCCGATGACGGTGCTGGTGGGTGCAGAGCCTCCCGTCATGATCTTGACCTGTCGCTTCAGGCGACGCTGGTCGCTGCCCGGCGAGAATGCCAGCATATTGAGCACGATCGGCGCGCCGCACAGATGACTCACGCCCAAGTGCTCGATCTTGTCGAATATCTCGCTTACGACGATGGCGCGCTGGATCACATGGGTTCCACCGGCCAAAGTGACGGCCCAGCTGTAGCACCAGCCATTGCAGTGAAACATGGGCACGGTCCAGAGATGGACGCTCTCGGGCCCGAGCCCTGCCATCACCGCCTGACCGAAGGCGCACAGATAAGCGCCGCGATGATGGTAGACGACCCCTTTGGGATTGCCGGTCGTCCCCGAGGTGTAGTTCAGCGCAATCGCCTGCCACTCGTCTTCTGGCATGTCGATGGGAGCCGCGGGATCGCCGCCGGCAAGGAAATCCTCGTACTCGATGCAGTCGCCTTTCGCCGGGTGCCCGGCCTGTGGAGCGCCGATCTCGACCAGGGCTGGCGGATGATCGATCTCGGCAAGAGCAGCCCGGGCGACCGGCATCAGCTCGGCGTCGACCAGGAATGCCTTGGTCTCGGCATGCTTCAGGATGAAGCCGACGGTCTTCGCATCGAGACGGTAGTTCATCGCATTGAGGACGCCGCCCGCCATGCTCGCGGCGTAGTGCATCTCGAGGGTCGCCACGCCATTGGGCGAGAACACGGAGACCGTATCGTCCTTGCCGACGCCGGCCTTGCGCAGCGCATCGGAGGCCTGGCGGCAGCGCCGCCACATATCCGCATAGGTGATGATGCGCGCGCCATCGACGATCGCCGGCTTGGCTGGATAGACAAGCGCCGAGCGCTCCAGGAACGCGATGGGAGAAAGAGGCTCGTAATTCGCCTTGTTCTTGCCGAGGGCGGTTTCATATTTGCGCGCCAGCATATGCTCCCTCCCTGCTTCTGCCCCTTGCGGGCCTTGATACCGAGGATATCATCCTCCGCCTTGGCCGGCGGAATTCCCATGGATCGCCCGGCTAAGGCTTTAGGGGAGGGACGGCGATGGCGAGCGCCAACTGGAAGTGGCCGATCCCGGGCCGGCAGCTTCTGGCGGGGACAGCAGGGCGCCTGACCTTCGTGGGCGGTGCCGGTGACTTCGACGCCAAGGGCAAGGTCCGGCATGGCGGCGATCTGCAAGCGCAAGTCGCGGGCAGCATGGCCAATCTCGCCGGCGCGCTCGAGATCGAGGGTTGCGGGCTCGCCGATGTCGTGCGCCTGAAGGTCTTCTACAAGAGCGACGGCACCGTCGATGAATGGGAGATTCTGGAGGCTCTGGCGCGGCATCTCGAGGAGGACCCCCTGCAGGCCATCACCCTTCACCCGGTGCCCCTGCAGCCCTTCGCTGGCAGGCCCTGCAGGTCCAGGCCATCGCCATTCGCGGCTGGCGCAAAGCCCCCGACCATCGCTTCGTCCAGGGCGATGTTCCCGCGAAGTATCGGCAGCGCTTCGCCGGTCGCAAGCTGACGCTCGGGCTCAGGGCCGGCGAGTTCATCGCCGTCCCCGCCCGCACGGCGGCGGACGAGGACGGCAGGTGCCAGGGCCTCGGCAATGGCGTGGAGCAGACCCACATCATCATGTCGCGCCTCGAGGAAATCCTGAAAGCGCTGGGCGCCTCCTTCCAGGATGCCGTCAAGAAGGAGGGCTATTACTTCGGCACGACGCAGGATCAATGGGCCCCGATGGCGAAGGTCCGCGCCTCCTATTTCCGCGAGCCGGGGCCGGTCGCAACCGTGGTGCCCTGCCATGCCTTGTGGCCGGAAGGTGCACTGACCAAGGTCGAGGTTCTGGCCATGCGCGAGGAATGGAACGGCTTCGACAAATACATTCCCCGCGAGGATCGATGGCCGAAGCGGGTGTGGGACTGGCCGGTGCCGCTGCCCTATCGCCAGGGGATCGGGCTTCGCGACACGATCTGGCTCGGCGGCCAGGTGCCCTGGGCCACGAATTCAAACGCCGGGCGCGTCGTGCTGCCGGGCGAGGTCCTGCCGCAGACGCAGTTCACCATGAGCTATCTGGACGATCTCCTCGGCGCTTTCGGCCGGAGGACGGCGGATTTGAAGCTAATGGTCGCCTATTTCACCTCTGGCGGAAGCGAGGAGGAGACACGGGCCTTTCTCGAAACCATCAGCGCCTGCGTCGCCGGACCCTTGCCGCCGATGACCCTCGTGCCGCAGCCGCATATGCACACCAAGGAGATGACCGTCGAGATCTGGGGCGTCGCCTAGAGCGTGATGACCGGAGGCGGAATCGCCGGAGGTCTGAATCACGCGATGAAACAAAGAGCTAGCAGGGTGCGGAAAAACCCTCGCGTTTGGGGCGGTGGAATGATTCTCTGGTCTGGCTGCGGCTGGATGGGAGGATTTGGCGATGCGGGGTGCGGATCATAAATCGGGGGCGCTTTTCAGCTATGTAAGCTGCGAGGAACGGGTTCCGAGCGACCACCCGCTTCGGCCTATCCGCCTGATTGTGGACGAGGTTCTGGAGGTGCTGTCGGGGGAGTTTGAGCGGCTTTACTCGAAGGTGGGTCGGCCGTCGATCCCGCCGGAGAAGCTGCTGCGGGCGCTTCTGCTTCAAGCGTTTTACTCGGTGCGCTCGGAGCGGCAATTGATGGAGCAGCTGGATTATAACCTGCTGTTCCGCTGGTTCGTGGGTCTGTCGATGGATGCGCCGATCTGGGATGTGACGGTGTTCACCAAGAACCGGGAACGGCTGCTGGCGGGGGATGTGGCGGTCAAGTTCCTGGCGACGGTGCTATCTCGGCCGCGGGTGAAGGCGCTTCTATCGGACGATCATTTCTCGGTGGATGGGACGCTGATCGAGGCCTGGGCTTCGATCAAGAGCTTCCAGGCGAAAGATGGTTCCGGGGAGCCGCCAGGCCCGGGGCGCAACGCCGAGCGCGACTTTCACGGCGAGAAGCGCTCGAATGAAACCCATGCCTCGACCACTGATCCCGAGGCCAAGCTGTACCGCAAGGGCGATGGCCAGCCGGCCAAGCTCGCCTTCATGGGTCATCTGCTGATGGAGAACCGCAATGGCCTGATCGTTGCGGCCCGGCTGACCGAGGCCAACGGCAGGGCTGAGCGCGAGGCAGCTCTGGCCATGCTCGAGAGCCATCGGCCTGGCCGGCGTCGGATCACGCTGGGGGCCGACAAGGCCTACGATATCGAAGAGTTCGTCACCACCCTTCGCCAGCGCCGCGTGACGGCGCATGTCGCCATCGATGGTCATGTCAGGAAGAGCGGCAAGCCGCGCAAGACGGCCGTCGACCGGCGAATCACGCGCCATCCCGGCTATGCCATCTCCCAAGTCATACGCAAGCGCATCGAGGAACCCTTCGGCTGGATCAAGACCATCGCCCAACTGCGCAAGACCCGCCATCTCGGAACCGCACGCGTCGGCTGGCTCTTTACCCTCGCCGCGGCAGCCTACAATCTCCTGCGTATCCCAAAGCTACTGTCCACAGGATGAGTCCGTCCCTGCCAGCCCAACGCCCCGTTTACGCACTCGAGCCACGACAAACCGCCCATTCGGACAGATAAAATCCGCCGCAGATATGCAAACTCTTCGCTAACCGCGCTTTCTTCCGCACCCTGCTAGGTCTTGCCGGCGAGCGCAGAGTTCAGCGCCGGTACCACCGCCAGCCAGCCGACTTGGGTTGCCTGCTCCTTCAGCTGCCTCAACTCCTCATCGGCTTCCAATCCACGTCCGGCCGCTGAAATGGCACGTGCCCGAGCCACG
>DATFRE010000539.1:0-5738 GCA_035263545.1 Dongiaceae bacterium | reverse complement strand
CGGCTTCAGCCAGCAGAGCCAGAAATCGCCGAAGTTCACGGCGCCCGGCCCCGCCATCCTGCCGCATAACAATGGCAACACGACCAATCGCGGCTTCGCCGCCCTGGGCAATGCGGCGACGGGCAACAATCAGAACGCAAGCCAGCGCTGGTCCTTCCTGCCGCCGCTGCAAAAGCCGGGGCAAGGCAATGCGCAGACCGGCCTGCAGAACAATGCCTTCAACTCTGTCTGGCAGCAGCCGAAGACGCAGAGTCAGACGACCCAGGGGCAATCCCATGGCCAGGCGACGATCGTCCCGGGCAATACGGGCCAGAGCTTCAAGGCGACGGGTCAGGGCAACAACAACCAGCGCCTTGCGAATCTGCCGCCGCCGCAGAAGCAGCCCCAGACTTCCCGCAACGGCCAGGCAATCACCAACGGCATGAAAGGTTATCAGGGCACGGCGACCTGGAAAGCCCAGCAAGGCACGGCCACCTTTAAGGGGCAGCAGGGCACGGCGAACTTTAAGGGGCAGCAGGGCACCGTCCAGCACGGGAGCTTCTCGCAGGCGGGCGGCTTCACCTTCCAGCAACACCAGCCGCAACAGCAGCAGCAGATGGTGACCAACGGCAACAAGCTGCCGCCGCCGAATAATCAGAAGCAGACCGGCGGCAACTGAGCCACCTCCTTCGTTCTGGCCGGGACTTCGCCCGGCCAGGACGAGGGGCGTCGCTAATCCGGCAGGCCGGAGATCAGATAGAGCGTCTTCAGAATGCCGCTCGGGGTGGTTCCCTGCTGGAAGCTCTGCGAGAAAATGGCGGTGATCTGGCCCTCGCGATAGAGGTGGCTCAGCGCCCTGTCGACAGCGAGACGGAAATCCTCATCGCCATGGGCCAGCGCCAGGGCATAGGGCTCGACGGTCAGATAATTGTCGGCCAGCAGCAGCTTCGAAGGATCCTTGCTCTGCTTGATCAGAGACTGAAGGATCGCGCGATCGGCAAAATAGGCCGAGATGGTGCCGGCATCCAGGAGACCCAGCCCCTCCTGATGAGTCTTGGCGGGAACGACCTCGGCGGCGATGTTCTCGTCCTTCAGTGAGTTGTTCAGCGCCTCCTGGGTCGTGGTGCCGCCGAGCACACCGATCTTGCGGCCGGCCATCGCCTGAAGGCTCTGCGGCCCATCGGTGCGAATCAGCAGCGAGGCGCCGTCGACGAAGGTCGGGATGGAGAAGTCGACGATCTCGCGGCGCGAGAGGGTGGCGGTCGTCGCCTCGCAGAGCAGGTCGGCCTTCTGATCGCGGATCGCATCGAACCGGTCTTCGGCGGTGACCGGCACATAGACGATGTTGAGGCTGGGGAGCTGAAGCTGCTGGGTCAGGCTCTTGGCGACCGCCCGGCAGATTTCGACGATGAAGCCCTGCGGCTCCGCGCTGCCGGTTTGAAAAGAGAAGGGTGGGGCATCCGCGCGATAGGCGATTCGCAGCGTCTTATCCTGGCGCAATCGATCGAGCGTGCCGGCAGCGGCCGCGTCCCTGGCCCAGATGGCCGTCGTCGCGAGCGCGACGAAAGCGACGGATAGCGCGGCGAGTCCTTTCGACATCATGACGAGCCTCCCCTTTGGTTTCCTTCTGGCTTGCCGTGGAGCCTGCCACAAGTTCCAAGTCCTTGTCCCTCCATCTCTCCGAAAGTCTGTTGCTCCGGTCGCTGGTGGCAAAAAGTAGCGTGACGTCAGTGGCATAGAGGCAACGGTCCCCTGCAATTTGCCACCGGCGGCGGGGCAATCGGTTTCTATATCAAGGGGGCTTGGGGCCGTTATTAAGGGGCGATTGTCATGAAACCTCGTGCGCTTGCCGCAGTCCTTGTCTTGAGCCTCGGGCTCGCCGGCTGTGCGGGCATGAATGAAACCCAGCAGAGAACCCTCAGCGGTGGCGCCATAGGTGCTGCCGGCGGCACCGTCATCACCGCGCTCACCGGCGGTTGCATCTGGTGCGGTGCCGCCATCGGCGGCGCCGTGGGCGCGGGAACCGGCTTTGTGATCTCACAGGTTCGTTAGACCATCCAGCATGCCCCGGCGCCGCAACACGGCGCCGGCGCAACCCCCCAAGGCGTCGGGCGTTGTAACTACGCGCATCGGGCCTGTCGCGGTGACCTCCCTGGCCGTGACAGACCCTGGACCGCCGCCGATCGGCGCCTCGCGGCTCTCCCCCTCCGATCGGCGGCGGAAGCGCGTCCCGACCTCCTGTCATTCCCCGAACCACGATGACGCCTGCGGCAGTCCTCGGTCCGGAAGCCGAGGCGATCTGATATAGTAATATTCTATCTATCGCTGTGGACAGAATGCGCCGCGTCCGGACAATGCCGGGAAGCCGGCGGCGCAGCGGGGAAGGCAGCAGTGGATGGCTGAAGAATCAGTCCTCGCAGGGACAAGATCGGCACGGCGGCAGGCCGATGCGCCGGCGCGCCCGGGCTTGCCTGAGGACGCGCGGATCGACCGGTCGACACCCATCCCCGATCAGGTCTATCGCTTGCTGCGCCAGGCCATCCTGTCGCTCGCCATGCCGCCCGGCGCGGTCATCGTCGAGAAGGAGATCACCGAGCGCCTGGGCATCTCGCGTACGCCCGTGCGCGATGCGATCCGCCAGCTCGCCGACGAACGACTCGTGGACATCAAGCCCCAGTCCGGCACCCATGTGGCGTTGATCGATCGGCACCAGCTGGAGCAGGGCCGCCTGATCCGCCGGGCGCTGGAGGTCGAGGGCATCAAGCTCGCCACGCTCAATGTCGGCGAGGCGGCGCTGGAGCGGCTGGAGGATCTGATCGCGCTCCAGGAGCGCTCGGCGGCCCGCGGCCGGCATGTGGAGTTCATCGCCCAGGACGATGCGTTCCATCGCGCCATCAGCGAGCTCAGCGGCTATGAGCGCTTCTGGCCCACCATCAACCGCTCCAAGGCCCATCTCGACCGGGTCCGCTACCTGTCCTTGCCCCTGCCTCAGCACGCATCCAAGGCCATCGCCCAGCACCGGGCGATCCTGAAGGCGCTCGCCAGCGGCGAGCCGGAGCGCGCGGCCAAGGCCATGACGCATCACCTGGACGATGCCTATGACCGGCTCTCCCTCGTGCTGAAGAAGCATGCGGAGATGTTCGGGTAGGAAGGGCCTCGTCAGTCCAGCCGCCAGATTCCCACGGGCTCGGCATAGCCCTTGACCGGCACCGCGCCGAGCGGTGTCGCTGACTCGCCATGGAGCCTGGCGACCACCGCCTCGGAGGCGATGAGACGGCCGGGATAGGTCTTGGTGAGCTGCTCCAGACGCGAAGCCAGGTTGACCGTATCGCCGATGGCGGTGAACTCCTTGCGCCGCGGCGAGCCGACATTGCCCGTGACGGCCGGGCCGATATGGAGCCCGATGCCGATCCGGAGCGGCCAGGGCCCCTCGGCCAGACCGCGGCGGTCGATCTCGGCCAGGATCTCCCGCGCCGCGGCGACGGCGTGGCTGGCGGCGTCGGGATCCGCCAAGGGCGCGCCGAAGATCGCCATGAAGCCGTCGCCCAGGAACTTGTTGATGAAGCCGCCATGGCGGTCGACGGCCTCGATCATGAAGGCGAAGGCCGTGTTGAGGAATTCCACCACCTCCTCCGGCGGCCGATCCCGGGAATTGGCGGTGAAATCGCGGATGTCCAGGAACATCACGCAGATCGTCCGGATGTCGCCGGCGAACTCCGCCGGGGCCTCCAGCAGGCGATCGACGACCGCGGGCGAGACATGCTGGCCGAAGAGGTTGGTCACCCGCTCGCGCGACGCGCCCTCCTCCAGAGCGCGCCGGAACTTGGCACGCAGCCGGACCGCCACGAGGCCGGCGACTATGCCGGCGATGATCATGATCGCGGCCTTGCTGACGATGTTGGGGCCATCGCTGATCCTGATGTCCGCCCCGCGCGCCCAAAAGAAAGCGCCGAGGAAGCCGGCGGCGGCCACCAGGCCCGTATAGGCGGAGAGCGCAAAGCCCAGGCGAAGGGTCGAGGCGATGATGAAGACGAAGTAGAGCAGCACCGGCCAGGCGCCGAAGGCGACCTGCGGACCAGCAAGATAGTTGATCGCCAACAGGATCACGGTCGGCAGGCTGGTCTCGACGAACGCGTTGAAGTATCGCGCCCACCACGGGAACGTTTTCCTGCGCGCCAGGCGACGGCCTAGCACGGTCAGCGCTACGACCTCATAAGCGAGGAAGGACCCGATGACCCACGAAGGCAGCCAGGTCGGGACCGGTCTCTGGAGAAACTGCTCGATCGCCGGGCGCGCAAAGAGGAACAGGGCCTGATCGGCGACCAGCAGAATCGCCAGGGTCACGGCGATCACCCGCATGCGCAGCAGCTCGCTCGCCGCAATCTCCGCCGCGAGCGCGCGTTCATAGGCCGGATCGACCGCCGCTCTCCCCATCGGGGCAGAGGTTAGACCGAATTTTGTCGCTGCGGAAACGCCGGCCTCGCAGGAGGCCCCTAGCCTACCGCCAGGCAGCGCCGTGGGGGAATTCGAAGCGGTCGAGGCTCGCGGGATTCATGGTGATGCTGTAGCCGGGCGCGGATGGCGGCATATAGCGGCCGGCGCGCATGCGCACGGGGTCGACGAAGTGCTCGTGCAGATGGTCGACGAATTCCAAAACCCGGCCCTCCATGCTGGCGCTGACGCAGATGAAATCGATCATCGCCAGATGCTGGACATATTCGCAGAGGCCGACGCCGCCGGCATGGGGACAGACGGGGACGCCGAACTTCTTCGCCAGGAGCAGGACCGCCAGCACCTCGTTGACCCCGCCCAGGCGGCAGGAATCGATCTGGCAGAAGTCGATGGCGCCAGCCTGCATGAGCTGCTTGAAGATCACCCGGTTCTGGCACATCTCGCCAGTGGCCACGCCGATGCCCAGGGGCTTGACCGCCTTGCGGATGGCGGCGTGGCCCAGCACATCATCGGGGCTCGTCGGCTCCTCGATCCAGAGCGGGCGATAGGGTGCCAGCGCCGTCACCCACTCGATCGCCTGCCCCACATCCCAGATCTGATTGGCATCGATCATGAGGAAGCGATCTGGGCCGATCTCCTCGCGCAGGATGGCGCAGCGCCGTCGATCGTCATCGAGGTCGCGGCCGACCTTGATCTTGAGATAGTCGAGCCCCTCGGCCATCGCCTCGCGGCAGAGGCGCCGGACTTTGTCATCGGGATAGCCCAGCCACCCCGCCGAGGTGGTGTAGGCGGGAAAACCCTTGGCCTCGAGCTCGGCGATGCGCGCGGCCTTGCCCGGCTCATTGGCCTTCAGCATCGCGAGCGCCTCGGCGGGAGTCAGAGCGTCGCTCAGATAGCGGAAATCGATCAGGCTCACGAACTGCTCCGGCGTCATGCCGGCGACCAGGCGCCAGACCGGCTTTCCCTCGCTCTTGGCCCAGAGATCCCAAATGGCATTCACGACCGCCGCAGTCGCCAGATGGATGACACCCTTCTCCGGCCCGACCCAGCGCAGCTGGCTGGCGGAGACGAGCTCGCGCCAATGAGCACCCATGGCGCCGGTGATCTCGGCGAGCGGGCGCCCCACCACGATCGGCGCCAGGGCCTCGATTGCCGCCACGCAGAGCTCATTGCCGCGGCCCAGCGTGAAGGTCAGGCCATGGCCCTCCAGCCCCGGCTGGTTGGTGGTCAGCACCAGATAGGCGGCGGAATAGTCGGGATCGGGATTCATGGCGTCGGAGCCGTCCGCCTCGCGCGAGGTGGGAAAG
>DATFRE010000538.1:0-4513 GCA_035263545.1 Dongiaceae bacterium | reverse complement strand
GCCAAGGCGCCGCATCCGAACTGCGCCTATATGTGGCTCGAGCATTCGCTTTCGCCGAAGCTCCAGGGCGATCTCGCCTCCTGGTTCGGCAGCGTGCCGGTGGTGCCGGCCGCCTGCAAAGGCAACGCGCTGCTCGGCGACAGCGGCTGCAAGACCAATGGCGCCGAGAATTTCGACAAGATCAGCTTCTGGCGCACTCCCGTTGCCGATTGCGGCGGCGGGCGGACCTGCGTGCCGTACAAGGATTGGGCCAGCGCTTATCTGGCGATCCAGAGCGGCCAATAAAGGAAACAGCCGGGCGGGTCCGCTTGCGACCCACCCGGCGCCTCCTTCACCATGAGCGAGACCTCGTCGAACGCCGTCTCCTTCCGTCAGGTCAGCCGGCATTACGGCGAGGTCAAGGCCGTCGACGATGTCACCTTCGACATCGCCGATGGCGAGTTCTTTTCCATGCTCGGGCCATCGGGCTCGGGCAAGACCACCTGCCTCAGGCTGATCGCCGGCTTCGAGCAGCCGAGCGCAGGGCAGGTCGTGATCCACGGCCAGCCCATGGCCGGCGTCCCGCCCTATGAGCGCGACGTCAATACTGTTTTCCAGGACTACGCCCTGTTTCCTCATATGACCGTGGCGGAGAACGTCGCCTACGGCCTGATGATCCGCCGCGTGCCGAAGGGGGAGCGCCAGGCGGCGGCGGAGAAGATGCTGGCGATGGTGGCGCTCGCCGGCCTCGGCGGCCGACGCCCTTCACAGCTCTCCGGCGGCCAGCGTCAGCGCGTGGCACTCGCCCGCGCCCTCGTCAACAAGCCGAGTGTCCTCCTTCTCGACGAGCCGCTCGGCGCCCTCGATCTCAAGCTGCGCGAGCAGATGCAGGTGGAGCTGAAGGCGATTCAGCGCCAGGTCGGCATCACCTTCGTCTATGTGACCCACGACCAGGGCGAGGCTCTCAGCATGAGCGACCGCATCGCCGTGTTCAACAAGGGCAAGATCGAGCAGATCGGCAGCCCGGCGCGGATCTACGAGCATCCGGCGAGCGTCTTCGTCGCGGGATTCGTGGGCGTCTCCAATCTCGTCTCCGGCCCCGCGGCCGCTGCCATTCCCGGCGCGCCTCCCGCCTTCTCGATCCGGCCCGAGAAGATCGTCATGACGGCACCCGGCAGCCCGGCCCCTGCCGATGCCTGTGCCGTCGACGGCACGATCGCGAGCGTGCTCTATCTCGGCGCCTCGACCCGCTTCCATGTGGCGCTGGCCGGCGGCGGCGAGCTGACGGTGATCGACCAGAACAGGGAGGAGACCGCCTCCTCGGCGCTTGCCCGCCAGGGCCAGCCGGTGCGCCTCATCTGGCAGCGCACCCATATCCAGGAAATGCGGCAATGAGCGCCGTGGCCGAGCCGCTCGGATCCGGCCCCGTCCGGCAAGGCTTTTTCGGGCGCCTCTCCACGTCCCTCTATCTCCGCCCGCGGCTGGTGCTGCTGCTGCTGCTGCTGCCACCGCTGCTCTGGCTCGGCATCGTCTATATCGGCTCGCTTCTAGCGCTGCTGGCCCAGAGCTTCTTCTCCGTCGACGATTTCTCCGGCCTCACCGTCTATCAGCCGACCCTTGCCACCTATGCCGAGCTGTTCACGCCGGCGAATATCAGCATCATCTTGCGCACCATCGTAATGGCGGCGGTGGTCACCATCGGCTGTGCGGTCATCGGTTTTCCACTCGCCTATTACATGGCGCGTTTCGCCGGCCCCAGGGCCAAGGCCGTCTTCTACCTCGCCGTGATGTTGCCGCTGTGGTCGAACTATCTGGTGCGGGTCTACAGCTGGAAGTTGATTCTGGCCAAGGAGGGCGTGCTCACCTGGCTGTTCAATCTGGTCGGGCTCGGCGGGCTCCTCGACGATGCGCTGGCGCTCCCGATCGTCGGCGGTCCCTCCCTCTCCGCCTCCTATATCGGGATGTGCATCGTCTTCATCTATATCTGGCTGCCCTACATGATCCTGCCGGTGGAGGCAGCGCTCGAGCGGGTGCCGCGCAGCTTCATCGAGGCCTCCGCCGATCTCGGCGCCCGGCCGCGCGCAACCTTCCGCAACGTCATCCTGCCTCTGGCGATTCCCGGCGTGGCGGCGGGCTCGATCTTCACCTTCTCTCTGACGCTGGGCGACTACATCATCCCCAATCTCATCGGCAATTCGCGGCCCTTCGTCGGCATGGTGGTCTATAGCTACCAGGGCACGGCGGGAAACATCCCGCTCGCCGCCGCCTTCACCATGGTGCCGATCCTGGTGATGGCGCTCTATCTCGCCGGTGCCAAGCGGCTGGGAGCGTTCGATGCGCTCTAGTATGCGCAGCGGTACCGGCGCGGGCTGGGGCCTCAGGACCGCGGCGACCGGCGGGCTTCTGTTCCTCAACCTGCCGCTCGCCTTCATCCTGCTCTATGCGCTGACCACCGACGACCGCAGCTTCAACTTCCCGCCACCCGGCCTCACCCTCAAATGGTTCGCGGTCGCCTGGGGCCGCGACGATATCTGGCAGGCGCTCGCACTCTCGGTGGAAGTGGCGCTGATGGGCATGGGGCTCGCCCTCATCCTCGGAACCCTGGCGGCGCTCGCCATGTACCGGTTCCGATTCTTCGGTAAGGAATCGGTAACTCTTATGATCCTGCTGCCGATCGCACTCCCCGGGATCGTTACCGGCATCAGCCTGCGCTCGGCCTTTGCGCTAGGCGGAATCCCCTTCAGCTATTGGACGATCGTGCTGGGCCACGCCACCTTTTGTATCGTCGTCGTTTACAACAATGTGATCGCGCGGCTGCGGCGCAGCTCGCCGACGCTCATCGAGGCCTCGATGGATCTGGGCGCCAACAGCTTCCAGACCTTCCGCCATGTCGTGCTGCCAAATGTTGCCACAGCCCTGCTGGCGGGCGGCATGCTCGCCTTCGCCCTTAGTTTCGATGAGGTTATCGTCACCACCTTCACCGCCGGACAGCAGGAAACCCTGCCGATCTGGATGCTGAGCCAGCTCTTGCGTCCCCGCGAGCGGCCGCTCACCAATGTCGCGGCCGTCTTCGTCATCGCCGTCACCTTGATCCCGATCCTGGGCGCCTATTATCTGACGCGCGACACGCATGACGCAGCGGGCAGCGGGAAGTAGCGCCGCCGAAGCTCGGCCATTGCCTGTTGTCTTTTGCTGGCTGACGGCCCATAGTTCACGAACGACAATTCGTTGGTCCGGCAGTCGTACTCGTCTAAGTCGTCACTCGGCGCTCTGACAAGCCCCCTTCCGAACCTCTGATTGTTGCCAAAGCCGCACGAATTTCGTGCGGCTATCCTGTTAACGATGAACGGAGACTACGATGCCGACAGGCACCGTCAAATGGTTCAACCCCACCAAAGGCTTCGGCTTCATTCAGCCGGAGACCGGCGGCAAGGACATCTTCGTCCATATCAGCGCGGTGCAGCGTGCTGGCATGCAGACGTTGAAGGAAGGTCAGAAGATCAACTACGAGATCCAGACGCAGAAGGACGGTCGCCAGTCGGCCGAGAACTTAGCCGTCTCCGGCTAAACACTCCTCGTCCTGAGATTCCGGCGCCCGCGTCCCCATGGACGCGGGCGTTTCTATTGGCGGGTTGTCAGACACGTGCGAGCAGTAGCCCGCCGGCCGCACCGATGACGACGACGAACCAGGCCGGCAAGCGCCATACCATCAGAAGTAGAAAGCAGCCGGCCGCGAGAAGAAAGTCATGCGGGTCGCGAACGGCGCTGACCCAGACGAGGCCATAGAGGGCCGCGCCCAGCAATCCGACCACCGCTGCGTTGACCCCCGCCATCATCGCCTGGGCCGCAGGCCATCGCCGCAGATGGTCCCAGAACGGCAGGGTCGCCACGAGGATCAGCATGCCCGGCAGGAAGATGCCGACGAGCCCGAGAAGCGCGCCGAGGAAGGCCTGATGCGCTGGCGCTGCGACCGCGCCCAGATAGGCGCCGATGGCGAACATCGGTCCCGGTACGGCCTGCGCCGCGCCATAGCCGGCGAGGAAATCCGCGCCGCCCACCCAGCCCGGTGCCACCAGTTGGGCCTGCAGCAGCGGCAGCACCACATGACCGCCGCCGAAGACCAGCGCGCCGGAGCGATAGAAGGCATCGAACAGTCCCAGACCCCAGCCCGGGATCAGCGATGCCGCCAGGGGCAATCCCAGCAGCAGAAGAAAGAAGGCCGCCAAGGCGATCAGCCCGGCAGTGCGCCGGAGCGGGATCGGCAATCGCGCGTCCGATCCCGAGATCGCCGACCGGCAGAGCAGCGCGCCGCCGATCGCGCCCAGCGCGATCGCGCCGAGCTGCCCCGGCGCGCCGGCGGCGAGCGTCACCAGGATCATGGCCGCGAGCGCGATGCCGGCCCGCGGCTTGTCGGGTGCGAGGCTGCGCGCCATGCCCCAGACCGCTTGCGCCACGACGGCAACGGCAACGATCTTCAGGCCGTGGATGATGCCCCCGGCGACGGGACCCGAGAAGGAGCCTGAAAAAAGAGCGA
>DATFRE010000537.1:0-3495 GCA_035263545.1 Dongiaceae bacterium | reverse complement strand
TGCCATAAGCCTCCACCGCCGCGGCGACATCGGCCGGCTCGCCCTCGATCGGCATCTCCCGCGGCCATTGCAGCATGGGAAGGCGGGATTCGCGATCGGGATAGGGCGCGCGATAGGCCTGCATCTCCGCTTCGCCCAGCTTCCGCAAGGTGCTTCGAGGCAGGAAGCTCTCGACGAAGAAGTTCTCCTCCAGGATCAGGCGCTCGCCCTCCTCCGAGCGAAGGGCCTTGAAGACCTCGCCGCGCCCGGCCGGGAAATCGCTGTAGCGCCGCGGCTGGACGATCGCCTCCATATAGGCGATGGCGCGCACCCGCTCGGGATGGCGGAAGGCCCAGTGAAAGCCGAGGGCGGAGCCCCAGTCATGCAGGACCAGGGTCACGTTCCGCCGCAGATCCAGCGCCTCGAACCAGGCATCGAGGTAGCGGACATGGTCGAAGAAGCGGTAGTGCTGCGAGGCGAGCTTCGAGGATTGGCCCATGCCCACGAGATCGGGCGCCAGGCACCGGCCGCGCCTGGCGGCGAAGGGCAGGATGTTCCGCCAGAGATAAGACCATGTCGGATTGCCGTGCAGAAAGACGATCGGCTCGCCCCGGCCGATCTCGACGAAGCTCATCTCGGCATCGAGCACCGCGATGCGCCGGCGCGGATGCGTATCACTGGGATTGATCTTGCCTGTATTCATGACGACCGCCTGTTCCCGTGCCAAACGAAGATGAGGTTCGGAGGTTCCCGCCGGAGATCGATAGAGATGCCGAAGCAGGTTCTGTTCGTTCAAGGTGCCGGAGAGGCGGTTCACGACAGGTGGGACGACAAGCTGGTCCGAAGCCTCGAGCGCGAGCTCGGCGGCGGCTATGCCGTTCTCTATCCGCGAATGCCGGACGAAGCCGACCCGCGCTATAGGGCTTGGAAGAGCGCACTGCTCGACCAGCTCGACAGGCTGAACGATGGCGCCATCCTCATCGGCCATTCCGTCGGCGGGACCATCCTGATCCATCTCCTCGCCGAGCGCCCGCCGAAGCCAAGGCTGGAGGCGATTTCACTCATCGCCGCGCCATTCATCGGCGCTGGCGGCTGGCCCAGCGACGAAATGGAGCCGCGCAGGGATTTCGCCGAGCGCCTCCCCGCCGGCGTTCCCTTGTTCCTCTATCACGGCACCGCGGATGACGTCGTTCCCTTCGCACATCTCGGGCTCTATGCCGGGCTGATTCCGCGGGCGGTGGTCCGCGGCCTCCCGGGCCGCGGCCATCAGCTCGAAAACGATCTGAGCGATGTCGCGCGCGACATCCGGTCATTGAGCGCTGATGCCCCGTGAGCCCCCCACCGGTCGCCCAAAGAGGGGCGCCCTTCTCGCAAGGCATTGATTCTTTTTGAAAAAACTATGGTCGTCCAGAGACTCCCGCCATCGCGCCGCCGGATGCGCACCGCTCTTGATTTCAAAGAAGAAATTGGCCGCTCGGGGAATACCACTCTCGCAAGGGCCCTCGACCGCTGTCACCAAATCGCAAAAGCTTCAGTGTAGTCGTTTGGGTTCGTTCGGGTAGCAGGGAGGCCGACACATGTCGAAGCACGACAAGAAGACGAAGCACGACAAGACGAAGGAGGACAAGACGCCGAAGGACGAGACGAACGAGGACAAGACCGAGACCCGCAGCTGGCTGGAGGTCGAGCTCGCGGACGACATGGACGAGGAGCTCGAGCAGGAGGTCGACGACGCCCGCGTTCCGCCGGAGCTGCGCGCTCTGCTCGAGACGCATGAGAAGACCACCCTCGACCGCCACACCTATTTCAAGGAGCTGCTGCGCCTTCAGGGCGAGCTCGTGAAGCTGCAGGACTGGATCCAGCACAAGGGCCTCAAGATGGTGGTCCTGTTCGAGGGCCGCGACAGCGCCGGCAAGGGCGGCGCCATCAAGCGCATCACCCAGCGCGTCAATCCGCGCAGCTGCCGGGTGGTGGCGCTGCCCGCCCCCACCGAGCGCGAGCGGACCCAGTGGTATTTCCAGCGCTATGTGCCGCATCTGCCGGCCGCCGGCGAGATCGTGCTGTTCGACCGCAGCTGGTACAATCGCGCCGGCGTCGAGCGCGTCATGGGCTTCGCCAGCGAGGCCCAGGTGGAGCATTTCTTCCGCGACGTGCCGGAGTTCGAGCGCATGCTGGTGCGCTCCGGCATCATCCTCGTGAAGTACTGGTTCTCCATCACCGATGCGGAGCAGCAGCTGCGCTTCCTCATGCGCATCCACGACCCCATCAAGCAGTGGAAGCTCTCGCCCATGGACCTGCAGTCCCGCGTGCGCTGGGAGCAGTACACCAAGGCCAAGGAGGACATGTTCAAGCGCACCAGCATTCCCGAGGCGCCCTGGCATATCGTCGAAGGCAATGACAAGAAGCGGGCGCGCCTCAACCTCATCGCCCATCTGCTCTCGGTGGTCCCCTATGAGGAGGTGCCGCACGAGCACATCATTCTGCCGAACCGGGTGTTCGACCCGCATTACGAGCGCCACAAGCTGCCGGCCACCCTCTACGTGCCCCAGAAGTACTGAGGCGCCGGAGCGGCGGGCGCCACTCTCACTGCGGTCATGGTCCCCCCGGGCTTGACCCGGGGGGAAGGCCGACCATCCACGAGTTTGCCCGCTGCCGGAAGCAAGCCTCCCCGCCCCCTTGCGGGAGCGGGACAGGGTGGGGGGTGATGCAGGACACGATCTTTCCAGTGGCCCGCCCCGTTCTGCCGCACAATGCCGATTGAAAGGAAACCACCATGGCCAAGAAATACACCGCCCAATGCGCCTGCGGCGCTGTCAAGTTCGCGTTCGACAAGGACCCGGATTTCATCGCCATCTGCCATTGCCGGGACTGCAAGAAAGCCTCGGGCGGCGAGGCGGCCATCTTCTTCGGCGTGCCGGAGGATGACTTCACCCTGCTCAGCGGCAAGCCGAAAGGGCATCACTATGTCGCCGAATCCGGCAAGGGGCTCGACCGCAACTTCTGTCCCGATTGCGGAGCCAGATTGTTCACCAGCAATCTGGAGAGCTTTCCCGGCCTCCTCTTCGTCACGCTCGGCAGCCTGGACCGGCCGGAATTGATCGTGCCCCGGCTCGAGATGTTCACCAAGCGCCGCCTGCACTGGGCCAGCCCGCTCGACCTCCCGCAATTCGCCAGCATGCCCGGCTGATCCCGCCGGTACTACTGGGGCATCCATTGCCGGCGCAGCTTCTCGCCGATGAGGCAGTCGATGCGCTTCGGATTTGTCGGCCCGGCTTCCGTCGACTCACCGGCGGCGGGTATCAGCCGCGGCGCCTCGCCGGCGATCTCGGCGCGGCATAGCCATTGCCGTCGAGAAGCGACCGGGCGAAGGCGAGGCCGCCCGAGATCGAGGTGCCGCGGAATGTCTGCATCGGCGCCGCGGCCAGCGCGTCCGCGAAGGCCTTGGCCGAGGCCGCGCCGTCCACCACGCGCCAGCCCACCACCACCGACTGCAGCTTCGGTCCCGCCCACTCGATA
>DATFRE010000536.1:0-2919 GCA_035263545.1 Dongiaceae bacterium | reverse complement strand
GCGCCGCTGCTGAGCGTCGGCGCCAGCGGGACCCTTGCCGGCACCGGCGTGATCGGCGCACCCGTGCGCATCGCCGGCACGCTGGCGCCAGGCAACAAGGCGCCCGGCTCGCTCACCATAGACGCCCCGGTCACCATGCAGCCGACCGGCACGCTCAGCATCGATCTCGGCGGCACCGGCAACGGGACGGGGCCGGGCAATTACAGCCGGCTGTGGCTCTTCGGCTCGAAGAGCGCCTTCACCGCCGCCGGCACGCTGGCGCCGATCCTGACCCCCGCCGGCGACAGCATCTCGGCGAATTTCGTGCCCAGCCTCGGCCAGACCTTCGGCATCGTCGAGGCGGAGGGCGGGATCAAGGGCAGCTTCGCCTCGCTCGCCCAGCCCGACGGGCTCGCCGCCGGCACCCGCCTCGATGCCCTCTACGGCAGCAACGAGATCGCGCTGGTGGTGACGCCGTCGGACTACAGCGATCTCGCGAGCCTGGGCATCCCCGAGACCAGCAATCAGGTGGCCATCGGCGCGCTGCTCGATATCTTGCGGCCCGATGGCGGACAGATGACCGCGGCCCAGCAGGCGCTATTCCAGACGCTCTACACCTTGCCTTCGGACAGCATCACCGCGGCGATCAACCAGCTCTCGCCGGAGATCTACGCCGATGCGCTGATGACGACCCGCAACGCATGGTATCTGATGGCCGGCGCCGTCAGCGGCCAGCTCGAGGCCCGGCGCGGCCTGGCGCAGAGCAACAACGTCGCGGCGGCGGCGGCGGCGGGTCCGAACGGCAGCATCGCCTGGATGAGCGGGCTGGGCGAGACCAGCAACACCGCCGGCAGCGACAACAACAGCGGCTTCAGCACGGGCCTGGGCGGTGCCGCCTTCGGCTTCGATGTGCCGCTCGGCCGTTCCTTCCGCGTCGGCGTGGCGGCGGGCGGAACGGGCGGGCAGACCAATGCGGATGCCGGCGGCCAGTCCACCTCGGAGACGGCGCAGCTCGAGAGCTATGGCCAGTGGCAGAGCGGCATGTTCTTCGCCGAGGCGCAGCTCGGCGTCATGTACCAGCACATGAATGTGGACCGCAGCCTTTCGGTGTTTGGCCTCGGCGCCAACGGGACGACCGATGGCTGGGGCGGTGGCGGCGGGGTGCGGGTCGGCATCAGCCAGACCTTCGACAGCTGGCTGATCCAGCCGAGCGTCGGCTTCGGGGGCTTCGCCTTCTCGCAGAACAACCTGACCGAGACCGGCGCCGGCGTCCTGTCGGAGACGGTGAGCAGCCAAAACCTGGCCAGCGCCCAGTCGACGGTGGGCGCGAGCGTGCAGCGGAGCTTCGCCCTCACTGATTCCGTGCAGATGGTGGGCAAGGGCCAGCTCGGCTGGGCCTATGAGTTCGCGGACAACGCGGCCAACGTCTCGGCGAACTTCGCGGGCTTCGCCGGGAACGGCTTCTTGGTGACCAGCGCACTGATCGGGCGCAACGCGGCCCTGGTGGGCATTGATGCCGACTTCAAGGTTGCCGATTGGCCCGTAGCGATCTTCGCCGGCTATGGCGGAGCCTATAACGGCAGCAGCAACACCCAGGCCTTCGCCGCCGGCCTGCGCTTCACCTGGTAGTCATGTCGCTGCACCGAGCACTTCTTCGACTGGCGCTGGCCGCCTTCGCTTTCGCGGCTTTGCCGGCCCTGGCGCAGGCCCCTGTCTACGGCGGGAGCGAGAGCGTCTTCGTCTCCTATGCCGATGGCAGCGGGGATGGCGCGCGCTCGCCCAGCATCAATCTGGGTTTCGCCGGGTACCGCGGCGGGGCCATTTCCGCGCGCTTCCAGATGGATACCGGCTCGGTCGGCATCATCGCCTCGGAGGATCACTTCCGGCCGGGGCGCAATGCCCGCAATCTCGGCCCGGGGCAGCAGACCTACAGCAGCAGCGGCATTGTCGAGAACGGCACCTGGTGGCTGGATACCGTGTACATCTACGACGCCGAGGGCAACCGCATGGCAGAGGCGGAGGTGCCGGTGCTGCTGGTGCACTCGATCACCTGCCTGCCCGATGCGCGGGACTGCCGCCCGCGCGAGCGGGCGCTCCAAGTTCCAAGCGCGGGGCGGGGGGCCGAGAGGCCCCTCGTTCCGTTTCAGAACCTGTAGTCGAGGCCGAGCGAGAAAGTCTGAGCCAGCGTGTTCCCGGTCGGCGGGGTGATGTGATAGGCGGCTTCCAGCGCCAGCACATCGGTGAGCTGCGCGGTGACGCCGCCGCCGATGGTGAGGTTGTTGCGCTGGGGGAGCAGGCCGTTGACGAGGAAGGTGCCGCCGCCGACCGAGACGGTGCTGGGGGGCGTGGTGCCGAGTGTCTCGTAGCTGTAGGCGATGTCGGCTTCCGGCGTCAGCACAGTGCCGTCGCCGGTGGTGAAGCTCTTGGCGGCCGTGATGGCGGCGAAGGGACGCAGCGAGTTGGCGCTGTTGGGATTGACGCTGAGGTCGAAACCCGAAGCGCCGCTCTCGCTCGCGCTGGTCTGGGCCACATGGGCATAGACGAGGCCGATGGCCGGCAGCAGGGTGAAGCCGCCCATCTTCAGCTTCGCGCTCGCCTGCAAGGCCGCCGTCGCCTCCTGGCCGTTGTAGCTCGAAGACGCGGTCTGGCCGAAGAGCGGGAAGGGGCGGTTGGCGCTATAGAAGTCATAGCCGTAGCCGGCCGTCGCATCGATGGCGAGATTGCCGATCGCATAGCTGCCATAGACCGCGATACGCGGGGTATCGATGCTGCCGTAGCTGCCGGTGTCTTCGCTCACATTGGTGTGGAGATATCCCAGCGCGATGCCGCCGGTGAGGTTCTGGGCGAGCACGCGGTCGAGGCCCATGAGGAAGCCGCCGGCCTGGGTGGCGAAGCCGGGGATGTTGCCGCTGCCCGTCAGATTGTTGAAGCTGCCGATGC
>DATFRE010000535.1:0-3309 GCA_035263545.1 Dongiaceae bacterium | reverse complement strand
GCCGCCGCGGGCGCCCATCTCGTAGGCGGGCGAGCGCACGGTGGTCAACACCGGTGTGGTGTACTGCCAGAACTCGAAGGCATTGAAGCCAGTGATGGCGACATCGCCAGGGACGGCGAGGCCTTGCTCGGCCATCAGTTTCATGGCGGCGATACCCATCTGGTCGTTGCCGGCGATGATCGCATCGGGCCGGCCATGCGCGGCGATGTCGACGGCCAGCGCCGCCCGCGTGTCGTTCAGCTCGGCATCGCCGCAGCGCACGACGCGCAGCGATACCTCGGCACCGCTCTCGCGGATGGCATCGCGCAGGCCCCGGACGCGTTCGGCGATGGCGGGCCAATGCACCTCCGGAATCAGAGCGACGAGCTGGCGCGCACCCAGCTTCAGCACCTCATGGCCGACCAGCCTTCCGCCCTCGCGGTCGGCTTGCCGGATCGTGCAGAGATCGGCCCCGGGGAATCTCAGCATGTCCTGAAAGACCAGCAAAGGCTGTCCCAGCGCCAGCAGCGTCTCGACGATCCCGCGGCGCACGGGATCGGGGCCGGAGAGAACGACGCAAATGGCATCGGTGCGGATGCCGCGGACCAGGGAGGAGGAACGGAAGGCCTCCGCGGACAGGCCCTGCAGCAGCAGGCCGTAGCCCATGGAGTTCAGCCGGTTGCTGAGACCGGCCACGACATGGGTGGTGAAGGGATCGGCCAGATATTGCGGCGCCTCGTCGATGATGATCATGCCGATGGAGAGCTGCTTGGCCAGGCGCAGGCTGCGCGCCATGCTGTGGGGGCGGTAGCCGAGCCGCGCGACCGCCGCCTCGATCCGCCCACGGGTCTCGGGCCGCATGGTCCCGGTCCGCTCATTGAGGAAGTTGGAGACGGTCATGGGGGAGACCCCCGCCGCCTCGGCCACGTCGCGGATGGTGGCGGGGCGGCCGGCCCCACCGCCGGGCCGCGCCCGGCCGGAGGGTTCGTCTCGGTCCTTCCGGGGAGGCCGCGCCCCCGCCCGCTTCGACCCGAAGGATTTCATCGGCCCCTGCTCTCCCACGGCCGGTGGCGAATAGCAAGGGGAGCAATACTTGGCTTCACGAGGATTCGACTGGCGCGTCATCGATTTTCATTGGCGAGCCCGCAAGGCTTGCCCTAGTTTCTGGCGTGAAACCAGGGGGGGTCACCGACCAGCATCATGGCACGGAGTCGGCAGACATTGAGCCGCGGTCCCGGATATCGCCTGCGGGGCATCCACGGGCGGGTCGTCAGCAGCATCGGCGAGGGGATCATCAAGGGCCGCTATCCCCCGGGCAGCCTGCTGCCGCGGGAGCCGGAGCTCATCGCCAAATTCGAGGTCAGCCGGACCGCGCTGCGCGAGGCGCTCAAGGTGCTGGCGGCCAAGGGCCTGGTGGAGACAAGGCAGCGGGTCGGCACGCGCGTCCGTCCGCAAGAGCAGTGGAACCACTTCGATCCCGAGATCACCGCATGGCAGCTCGGGAATGGATTCCGCAGCGGCTTCGTGCGCGACCTGATCGAGTTTCGCCAGATCAACGAGCCGGCGGCGGCCCGTTTCGCCGCCATGCGCGCCACGGCGCGGGACCTCGCGGCCATCGCGGCCGCGCTCGCGGCCATGGAGGCGGGAGCGGCCATGGCGGATCCTGTCGCCTATGCCGAGGCCGATGCGCGCTTCCACATCTGCGTCTTCCTTGCCTCCCACAACAACCTGATGGCAAGTCTCTCCTTCACCATCCGCCAGATCCTGGAGACCACCTTCAAGCTGCACCAGGCGACCAAGGGCGCCCGGTCCTATGGCTTCGTCGAGGATGTCAGCTTCCACCGCCGGGTCTTCGAGAAGATCGGCCGGCGGCAGCCGGAGGCGGCGGCGAAGGCCATGTCGCGCCTGGTCGCCGCGGCGGAGCATGACCTGACGGCCGCGCGGGCGCGGCGCCAGCCCAAAGGCTGAGGCGAAACGTCAGACGGGCAGGGCCGAGCTTCGGAACAGCGTCCGGCCGGCGACCGCGATCTCGACATCCTTCAGATAGGGCCGCAGCGCGGCCGTGTTCACCGTCATGGCCAGCCCCGGCCCATCCGGCAGGCGGATCATGCCGTCCTTGTCCGGCATGATGTGGTTCACCGTCAAATCGCGCGCCAGCGCTCTCGGGGCGAAGGGATACTCGGCGATGCGGTGATCCGCCAGCCCGGCATAGGGCTGTATCGAGGCCGAGAGGGCGAGATGCGAGGTGAAGGTGTGATTGACGAAGGTTACGCCTTTGGCGACCGCGTGATCCGCCACTTCCTTGGCGGGCCCGAGACCGCCGATGCGGCCCGTATCGATCTGGACGAAGCCGACCTTGCCGAAGTCGATGAGATTGAGGGCCATGGGCGCGGAATGGCATCCCTCTCCGCCCGCCATGCCGACCTTCCGGCTCCGGTCCGCCAGGGCGCCATAGGCCGCAAGCGCATCGGCCAGGAACGGCTCCTCGAGCCAGAGGACCCCGAACCTCTCCAGTGCCGGCAGCCGCTTGGCGGCGGCCTCCACATCCTGGGCGAAGATCTGGCCCGCATCGATCAGGACCTCGGCTTCGCTGCCCATGCCGGCGCGCGCCGCCTCGATATGGGCAGCGTCTTCCGCGACGCTGCCGCGGCCATAATTGACCCAGCCGAACTTGACGGCGCGGAACCCCGCCTCGCGCGCCGCCTTGGCCTTGGCCTCCGTCTCCGCCGGCGTATTGCCGAAAAGTTGTGAGGCATAAGCAAGCTTAGGGGCGGCACTCTTATAGCCCAGAAGCCGATAGACGGGTTCGCCCAGGCGCTTGCCCAGGGCATCCCAGAGAGCGATCTCGATGCCCGAGAAGGTATGGGCGGCCTGCAGCAGGTCCATGCTGTTGAACTGCACCGCTGCCCGGATCCGGGCGATGTCCGAAGGATCGTTCAGCGGCTGGCCGAGAACCGATTCCGCCACCGGCCGGCAGGCGCCATGGGACATGGGACAGACATAGCTGGCGATGCAGGTGAGCGGCGAGGCCTCGCATTCACCCCACCCCACATGGGAACCAGCCTGCACCCGGACCAGGAGGGCATCCTGGCTGCCATCGGCGTCGGTGGTCACCCTGGGCATGGCCAAGTAGAAGAAATCGACGTTATCGATTTTCATGCCGGCCGCTCGCGCTGAATGAAACCCCGAAGGCGGAGCATCCGCCTTCCCCGATACGAATTATATTATTTATCAGCCCGCAGCATCAAGCCATATACGCCGCGGCTGAGCGGCGGGTTTGCTCTGCAAATTTGCTCAGCCGGCGGGGCAGTTCTTGGTATCGCCGAAAAG
>DATFRE010000534.1:0-5073 GCA_035263545.1 Dongiaceae bacterium | reverse complement strand
CTTACCGCGGGTCTGCAAGCAAGCGGCGTAAATCTTGCGCTGTATCATTTGGTGCAACTGGTCAGCTGCTTTGATTTGCATTGAAATATTGGGGGTTGAACTGCCCGCGAGCATAGCGCATGTATTTATATCTTTTGATTGAGCATATACGTTAGCGAGGAGCAAAAGCATCGCAGTCGTCACACAAAGCACGAATGAGAAAAGCCGGTGGATCGTGTTCATTTTGCTCCCCCTCATGCCTTCACTAGAAGGTATGTGTGCCGCGCCACGGGTTATCATGGGGCCCGATGTCGGGGGCAGGCTGCTTCGGCATAAGAGGGGCATCTGATGTCGCAACAGGTTTCAACGGATTTCGGTGGGGGACAGATTCCACTGATCGATCATCACTGCCACGGCGTCTCGCCGGCCGAGCTGGATTTTCCCGCCTTCCAGGCTTTCTTCTCCGAGAGCTACCGGCCACCCCCGGCCGGCACCACCGAATTCCAGAAGCCGCTCGGCCTTGCCATCCGCCGCCTCTGCGCACCGCTGCTGGATCTCGAGCCCTCGGTCTCAGGCGAGGCCTATGTCGAGCGGCGCCTTGCGCTGGGCGCCGCCGAGGTGAACCGCCGGCTCCTCCGGGCCGCCGGCCTCGATCGGCTGCTGATCGATAGCGGGCTGCGCAGCAGCGAGATCCTCTCCGTCGCGCAGATGGGCGAAGCCGCGGGCCGGCCGGCCCATGAGGTGGTGCGCATCGAATCGGTGATCGAGGAGGTGGCCCGCGCCGGCATCGATGCCGCTGGCTTCCCGGCGGCCATCGCCCAGAGGCTCGAGGCGCGCGCGGCGAATGCCGTCGGACTCAAATCGATCGTCGCCTATCGCTGCACCTTCCGGATCGACCAGACCGCGCCGAAGGAGCATGAGGTCGTCGCGGCCGCGGGGTCCTGGTTCCGCGAAGCGGCCGCGGCGGGCAGATGGCGCGTGAGCGATCCGACCGTCATCCGCCACGGGCTCTGGCTGGCGGCGGAGATCTGCCGCGCGCGCAAGTTACCCCTCCAGCTCCATGTCGGCTTCGGCGATCCCGATGTCTACATGCAGGCCTGCGACCCGACCCATTTCACCGACTTCATCGCCGCGATGGATCGCTGGGAGGTGGCCGTCACCTTGCTTCACAACTATCCCTTCCATCGCGAGGCCGCCTGGCTCTCGGAGGTATTCCGCAACGTCTATTACGACACGGGAGTCATCCAGAACTACGCCGCCCTCAATGCGATCCAGATCTATGCCGAGGCCTTCGAGGTGGGGAAGTTCACCAAGCAGCTCTTCAGCTCCGACGCCTTCGGCCTGTCGGAGCTCTATTTTCTCGGCTGCCATCTCTTCCGCCGCGCGCTCAAGCGCTGCCTCGACCGCTGGCTCGCCGACGACATGATGGCCTTGGCCGATGCGGAGGAGATCATCCGCCTCGTCGCCACCGAGAACGCGCGGCGGATCTATCCGCTGGAGACCGCCTGATGTCGCGCGCCCTGCTCCTCCTCGCCGCCCTCGCCTGCGGCGGCCTCGCCGCCTGTTCCGGCAGCGACGAGGATCGGGCACATCTGGTCGGGCGGTGGAATGCAGTGGAGCGGCCGCCGGACTACATCGAATTCCACGAGGACGGCGTCTTTGAATATGTCAACGGGACCGGCATCAAAACCGTGCTGCAGATCTTCTGGAAGATCGGAAGCGGCCAGTCGGTCGTGCTCAGCATGGCCGATGGCGTCAATCCGCGGCGCTGCTACTACAAGCTCGAGGGCGATCACCTGACCTTCGACAACGGCTCCGGCGCCTCCTGCATCCCCGCCGAGCCCGACGATATGAGCATGCCGCTGACCTACCAGCGCGCCGGGAAATAGCCTGCGTCGATTTCCCCTCGGGGCGAGGGGGAAAGAGGGGGGCACTCCTCGCTTATGCGTCCGGTCGCGGGTCCCAGCCCTCGCGCGAACCGCGATGGATCACGCGGTCCGTGGCCAGGACATCGCCGGAAGGAATCTGCGGCAGCCCGCGGAGCGTCTCGTAATAGGGCGTGAAATCCGGCCGCGTCGCCTCGAAGAGCTGCTCGAATCCGTCGATGACGAAATAGCTCTTCTGGAAGGTGTCGAGGCGATAGCCCGTATGCATGATGCGCAGAAGGTCGAAGCCGATGCGGTTCGGCGCGGGGCTGTCCAGGCAATAGATCGATTCCGTCTTCGAGGAGACGATGCCCGAGCCGTAGATGCGCAAGCCCTTCGGCGTCCGGATCAGGCCGAACTCGACCGTGTACCAATAGAGGCGCGCCAGGTAGTTGAGGGCGCCGAGCTTGAGCGCCTTCAGCCCGCCCGCGCCATAGGCCTGCATGTAGTCGCCGAAGATGGGATTCATCAGCAGCGGGACATGGCCGTAGATGTCGTGGAAGACATCGGGCTCCTGGAGGTAATCCATCTGCTCGGGCTTGCGGATCCACCAGGTGACCGGAAAGCGCCGGGCGGCGAGATGGGCGAAAAAGACCTCGTCGGGCACCAGCCCCGGCACCGCCACGATCTGCCAGCCCGTCGCCTTCGTCAGCGCCTCGGTCAGCCGCTCGAAGCGCGGAATGCCGTCCTTGGCGACCCCGAGCCCCGCGAGCCCCGCCAGGAACTCGTCGCAGGCCCGGCCCTTCAGGGTCTCGGCCTGGCGCTCGAAGAGCTGGCGCCAGACGGCGTGATCCGCCGCCGTGTAGCGCTCGACCGGCTGGTCCATGGTGTAGTCGGGCCGGATCTCGTCCCGGATGGCTTGCGCCAGCATGGCATCCTCCGCAAAGGCCTGTACCGTCTGGATAATATAGTGTGGAGATCGTGGCGTTTCCTGGCTTTCACCGCGGGGATTCTGGTCCTCATGCCGGAAAATTGCAAAATGCGCCGCCAGCATGCGATATTGACGCATGGCCGAGCTCGACGACTTCGACCGCAAGATCCTGGCCGCCCTCCAGCGCGACGGCCGCATGACCAATGTGGCGCTGGCCGAAATCGTCGCCCTTTCGCCCTCCCAATGTGCAAGGCGGCTGCAGCGGCTGGAGGAGATCGGCGCCATCCGCGGCTATGGCGCCTTCCTCGATGCCGAGGCGCTGGGCTTCGGCATTACAGCCCTGGTCACCGTCACCCTGGAGAAGCATGCCCGCGCCAACATCCAGGAATTCGAGGCGCTGGTCCGCCTCCGGCCCGAGATCGTGGAGTGCCTCGCCATCACCGGCGACGGCGATTTTCAGCTCCGCATCGTCGCCCGCGACTTGGCGAGCTTCTCGCGCTTTCTGCTGGAGGTGATCATCCCCATGCCCGGCATCGCCACCACCCGCTCCCATATCGTGCTGGACCAGGTGAAGAGCACCCACGCTTTGCCGATCTGAGCAAGTGGCCCCGTATTGGCACTCTCCTTGCGGAGGAGGGTAGGGGTTACGCGGGCATTGTCTCCCTCTCCCGCTTCAAAGCGCGGGAGAGGGAATCAACCTTCGAAATCCGCCTGCTTGTCCGGCGCGGCTGCTTGAAACTCCGGCCGCTTATTGAGCGCCGCGTCGATCGCCACCAGCCTCGGCATTCCGGATAGATCGCAGGAAAACCGCCGGGCGTTGAACATCTGCGGCACGAGGCAGAGATCGGCGAGGCTCGGCGCATCGCCGAAGCAGACCCCGCGCTCCACCGCCGCCGGGTCCACGAGATGCTCCAGCGCGCTTAAGCCCAGCTCCACCCAGTGGCGGTACCAGGCATCGACCTGCGCCTGCTCGGCGCCGAAATCCGTGCGCAGCTTGTTCAGCACCCGCGGATTGGCGAGGGGATGGATGTCGCAGGCGATCGCCAGCGCGAAGCCGCGCACCCGGGCGCGGAGATAAGGATCGCGCGGCAGCAGCGCCGGCTGTGGATGGGTCTCCTCCAGCCATTCGACGATGGCGAGAGATTGGGTGATGATCCCCTCCCCCGTCTCCATCACCGGCACCAGCCCCTGGGGATTGAGCCGGCGAAAGGCTTCGCCCCGCTGCTCGCCGCGCAGGAGATGCACCGGCACGCTTTGGGCCTTGAGCCCCTTCAGTGCGAGCGCGATGCGCACCCGATAGGCGGCGGAGGAGCGGAAATAGCCATGAAGGCGCATCACGGCCCCTCATAGCGGGTGACGGTCTGATCGATGGCGCCGAAGAGGCTCGCGCCATCGCCATCCAGCATCTCGATCCTCACGCGGTCGCCGAATTTGAGGAAGGGTGTCGCGGGCTTGCCCGCGCGGATCGTCTCCACCGAGCGCTGCTCGGCGATGCAGGCATAGCCGGCACCACCCTCCGCCGCCGGCCGGCCGGGCCCACCGCCCTCCTTGTTGGAGATGGTGCCGGAGCCGATGATGCTGCCGGGCCCCAGCCGGCGCGTGCGCGCCGCGTGCGCAATCAGCCGGCCGAAATCGAAGGTCATGTCCGTGCCCGCATCGGGCCGGCCGAACAGCTTTCCGTTCAGATGCACGTTCAGCGGCCGATGCAGTTTCGCGTCCTGCCAAGCTGCCCCCAGCTCGTCGAGCGTCACCGCCACCGGCGAGAAGGCGGTCGAGGGCTTCGACTGGAAAAAGCCGAAGCCCTTGGCGAGCTCGCCCGGGATCAGGTTGCGCAGCGACACATCGTTCACCAGCATCACCAGCCGGATGCGGGCCGCCGCCGCCTCCGGGGCGATGCCCATCGGCACATCATCGGTGACGACGGCGACCTCGCCCTCGAAATCGATGCCATGGGCTTCATCCGCCGCCTCGATCGGATCGCAAGGCCCCAGCATCCTGTCGGAGCCGCCTTGATACATCAGCGGATCGGTCCAGAAGCTCTGGGGCATCTCGGCGCCGCGGGCGCGGCGCACCAGCTCCACATGGTTCACATAGGCCGAGCCATCGGCCCATTGATGGGCGCGCGGCAGGGGTGCGGCGCAGGAAGCTGGATCGAATGCGAACTCGTCGGAGGCGGCATCCTCCTCCAGCAGCCGCGCGACCGTCGCGAGCTTGGGCGAGAGCCGCGCCCAGTCATCGAGCGCCTGCTGCAGGCTCTGGGCGATTTCCGGCACGCGCCGTGCCCGCGCGAGGTCGCGG
>DATFRE010000533.1:0-2652 GCA_035263545.1 Dongiaceae bacterium | reverse complement strand
GCTCGGGCTTGTCCCGAGCATCCACGTCTTGGGGCGCCTGCGCGCGTGGAAACGCCGATAATACCTGGTCAAATGCCGCTATCGACGGCAGGCAAACTCGTGGATGGTCGGCCTTCGCCGACCATGACGGTGGAGAGAACGCGGCTTGTCGCGATCAACCGGACAGCCGTGGGCTTGTCCCGGGCATCCACGTCTTGCGGCGCCCCGGCCGCGGTCATGCCGATGGAAAGGGGCTTATGCCGTTTTCGCAGCAGGCAAACTCGTGGATGGTCGACCTTCGCCGACCATGACGACGGAGAGGACGAGGCTCACCAGCTGCCGCGGTTCCTTCCGATCGACGTGGATGGCCGGGACTTCGCCCGGCTATGACGTAGGGGAATTGTCGCTTTGCCGCGCTTGCCCTCAGGACCGCGTCAGTGCCGCCGTTCGAAGGTGAGGTAGGCGGGCTTGCGGCCTTCGCGCAGGGCTTTCTGCTCGTAGCGGGTGGGGGGCCAGTCGTCGGGGCGACGGCGCCAGTCCTCAGGTCCCTCGACGCGCCAGTGGAAGGAGGGATAGCCGGGCAGATGTTCCAGGATCCAGGCGAGATAGGTGGGATCATCCGTCGCCAGGCGGAGAAGCGCCCCCGGCGCCATGATCCGGGCGAGGCTCGGCAGATTGCCGGGACCGATGAAGCGGCGCTCGGCATGGCGCGCCTTGGGCCAGGGATCCGGAAAGAGCAGGAAGACCCGGCCGACGGCGCCATCGGGCAGCCGGTCCAGGAGATCGCGCGCATCCTCGGGCCAGAGGCGGATATTCGCGAGCCCGCGCGCCTCAATCTGCCCGAGGAGGCTGGCGATGCCGTTGCGATAGACCTCCGAACCCACCAGCAGCTGCTCGGGATGGGATGCCGCCTGCCAGGCGAGATGCTCGCCCGATCCGAAGCCGATCTCGAGCCAGAGGGGTACCGCAAGCGGCGCCGCGGGATCGAAAAGCAGGCGCGGCAGGAGCTCCGCTATCAGCCGCTGCTGGCCGGCCCTGAGGCGCCGGCCGGCGCGCCGTCCGTAGAAGTTGCGCCGGCCGGGAGGAGCGTCCGCGGCGTCGGACTTGCCGCTCAGTTGATGGCGGCCTTCAGCTCGTCGATGAGATCGACCCGCTCCCAGGAGAAGCCGCCATCGGGCTCGGGCTGGCGCCCGAAATGGCCATAGGCGGTGGTGCGGGCATAGATCGGACGGTTGAGGGCGAGATGCTCGCGAATGCCGCGCGGGCTCAGATCCATGACCTGCTGCAGGGCGTTGGACAGGCGCTCCTCCTCGACATGGCCGGTCTCATGGGTATCGACATAGACCGAGAGGGGCCTGGAGACGCCGATGGCATAGCTGAGCTGGATGGTGCAGCGCTCGGCGAGGCCCGCGGCGACGACGTTCTTCGCCAGATAGCGGGCCGCATAGGCGGCGGAACGATCGACCTTGGTGGGATCCTTGCCGGAGAAGGCGCCGCCGCCATGGGGGGCTGCACCGCCATAGGTATCGACGATGATCTTGCGGCCCGTCAGCCCGCAATCGCCGTCGGGGCCGCCGGTGACGAAGCGTCCGGTCGGATTGACGTAGAACTCCTCCTCCCCGCACATCCAGCCCTTGGGCAGGACGTTCAGCACATGGGGACGGACGATCTCGCGGACCTGGCTCTGCTCGAGATCGGCGTGATGCTGGGTCGAGACCACCACGGAGGTCGCCCGCACCGGCTTGCCGTCGACATATTGCAGGGTGACCTGGCTCTTGGCATCGGGGCCGAGGCCGGGCTCGGCGCCGGAATGGCGGGCCTCGGCGAGGGAGCGCAGGATATTGTGGGCGTAGTAGAGCGGCGCCGGCATGAGCTCCGGCGTCTCGCGGCAGGCATTGCCGAACATGATGCCCTGATCGCCGGCACCTTCGTCCTTGTTGCCGACCGCATCGACGCCGCGGGCGATATCCGCCGACTGCTGATGGATCAGGATGTCGACCTTGGCTTTCTGCCAGTGGAAGCCGTCCTGCTCATAGCCGATATCGCGGATCGCATGGCGCGCGACTTCCTCGAGCAGGCCCTTGGTCACCGAGGCCGGGCCGCGCACCTCGCCGGCCAGCACGACCTGGTTGGTCGTCGCCAGAGTCTCGCAGGCGACGCGCGAATAGGGATCGGCGCCGAGGAAGGCATCGACCACCGCATCGGAGATGCGGTCGCAGACCTTGTCGGGATGCCCTTCGGACACGGATTCGCTGGTGAAGAGATAGTTTCGATGCTTGGCCAAGAAAGCGCCCCTTCGGATGGCGGTTCGCGGAAGGCCCTAAGGCGCCCGCCCGGCATCCCATGCCGGCGGCGGCAGCCCCTTGAATCAAATCGTTCCAGGGGCCGCAGGGCGCCGGATCATCGTCAGGGGCCCCCTCCGGGTCAAGAGAGGATTCCTTTGGCAAATACTTGCCCCTGCGGCAGAAGGACGCCTGTTGGGGCGCCCTTGGGGGGACGCCCTGGGGATTGCCCCCGGGACGTCCCGGCCGGTCAGATTCCGTGATGAAAAAGGGGGGTCAGGCTGCCGCGGCTTTTGCCAGCGCCTTGGTCAGCTCGAAGACCCGCTTACGCACCCGCGCCTCGTCGATGCGGTAATAGGCACGGACCAGCTCCAGGGTCTCGCGCCGCGCC
>DATFRE010000532.1:0-6352 GCA_035263545.1 Dongiaceae bacterium | reverse complement strand
AGATCTGCGCCCGCTCCCCTTCGCCGATCGCCGGCGGCGGCTGGAGGCCTGGCATGCGGCGAAGCCCCGGCCCGGCTTCGATCTCTCGCCTTTGGTTGCGTTCGAGAGCTGGGAGGAGCTCGCCCGGAAGCGGGCCGCCATCGCCGCGGTCGGCGTCGAAGGCCTGATGCTGAAGCGCGCCGACAGTCCCTATCTCGCCGGCCGGCCCGTCGGCCAGTGGTACAAATGGAAGATCAACCCGAAGCTGGTGGACGCCGTGCTGATGTATGCCCAGCGCGGCCATGGCAAGCGCTCCTCCTATTATTCGGACTACACATTCGGCCTCTGGCACGGCGAAGAGCTGGTGCCGGTGGGCAAGGCCTATTTCGGCTTCACCGATGCCGAGCTCCTGGAGCTCGATCGGTGGGTGCGCAACCACACCGTCAACCGCTTCGGCCCGGTGCGGGAGGTGGAGCGCGGGCTGGTGTTGGAGGTGGCATTCGAGGGGCTGCAGCGCTCGACCCGCCACCGCTCCGGCCTCGCCATGCGCTTTCCCCGGATCAACCGCATCCGCTGGGACAAGCCCTATTTCGAAGCCGACAAGCTCTCGAGCCTGGAGAAGCTGCTGCCGCCGGAACGCTAGTTCCGGGAACAATCGCTGCCCTCGGCCATTTTGCTTGGCGCGCCCCAAGACCCGGGGCGTGGATGAGGACCATGAGGGAAGAACGAGAGCTCGGCGGCATCGGCGATCCGCGGGAGACGGCGGCAGAGGCAGGGCTCGTCTATGTCTCGGACGAGATGCCGGGGATCCGGCGGCGGAAATCCGGCAAGGGGTTCAGCTATCGCCGCGACAGCGGCGAACTCCTTCGGAACCGCGTCGATCTAGCCCGCATCAGATCGCTCGCCGTCCCGCCGGCCTGGACCGATGTCTGGATCGCCGCCACGCCCCGCGGCCATCTTCAGGCCACGGGACGCGATGCCCGCGGCCGCAAGCAATACCGCTATCACCCGGCATTTCGCGAGATCCGGGAAAGCGGAAAATATGAACATTTGATTGATTTTGCCCGGGCTCTGCCCCGGATCCGCGCCACCGTCGCCGCGCATATGGCGCTCGCCGGCCTGCCGCGAGAGAAGGTCCTGGCCACCATCGTCAATCTCCTGGAAACCACGCTGATCCGCGTCGGTAATGCCGACTACGCCCGGGAGAACAAGAGCTACGGGCTCACCACTCTCAACAACCCGCATATCAAGGTGAACGGCACGGCGCTGCGCTTCAATTTCAAGGGCAAGAGCGGCCGGGTCTGGCGCCTCCAGGTCAAGGATAGGCGCGTCGCGCGGGTCGTGAGAGCCTGCCAGGAGCTGCCGGGACAGCAGCTGTTCCAGTATCTGGACGATGGGGCGAGCCGCGGGGCGTCAGCTCCTCCGATGTGAACGCCTATCTCAGGGAGGTTTCCGGCCTCGATATCACGGCGAAGGATTTCCGCACCTGGGCGGGGACCGTGCAGGCGGCCTGGGCGCTCGCCGAGCTGGGCAGCGCCCCGAATGTCACGCAATCGAAGCGCAATCTGAAGCTCGCAATCGCGCGGGTGGCCGAACGCCTTGGCAATACCGTCACCATCTGCCGCAAATGCTATGTCCACCCCGCTATCATCGCCTGCTATCTCGAAGGCGCGTTCGCGCTCGTGGGCGGAAAAGAGGCGGCGCCAGCACCCCGTGATCTGAATCCCCAGGAGGAGGCTGTGCTTGCCTTCCTGCAGGACCGTCTCTCCGAGGCCGGGCAGCGTTCCGCCGCCTGACGCGACCGCACCACCCGCACATATGGCTGGACCTATCCGGCCCCGCCGTACAAACTCTCTTCAGCGATCGGTTGAAAATCGCGCGTGAGGGAAGGAAATGGCGGCGCCCTGGGTCGGCATCATCGCGAACCCCGTCTCGGCGCGCGATATCCGCCGGGTGATCGCCAATGCGGCGAGCCTGCAGATCACCGACCGCGCCAATATCGTTCTGCGCGTGCTGGCCTGCCTCAAGGCCTGCGGCGTCGAGCGCGCCGTGATGATGCCGGACACCGGTGGAATCCGCGGCCATGTGAAGCGCGGGCTCGATCGCTCCCGCAACCGGGGCGAGAACGAGTTCCCCGAGATCTCTCTGCTCGACATGCCGGTGACCGGGACGGTGGAGGATAGCCGGCGCGCCGCATCCGCCATGTGCCAGGCGGGGGCGGCCGCCATCGTGGTGCTGGGCGGCGACGGGACCCACCGGGCCGTGGCCTCGGCCTGCGGCGATGTTCCTCTCGCCGGCATCTCAACCGGCACCAACAACGCCTTCCCCGAGCATCGCGAGCCCACGGTGACGGGCCTCGCCGTGGGGCTGACGGTCACCGGCCGCATCCCGCCCGCCATCGCGCTGCGTCCCAACAAGCGCTTTGTCGTCTCGGTCAATGAGGGCGCGCTCGAGGAGATCGCGCTGGTCGATGTGGCCATCGTCACCGAGCGCTATGTCGGCGCGCGCGCCCTCTGGCGCACCGAAACCTTCAGCGAGCTTCTGGTCGCCTTCGCCGACCCCGAGGTCATCGGGCTCTCGGCCATCGCCGGCCTGCTGGAGCCCATCTCGCGCCGCGAACCCGGCGGGCTCCATGTCTCGCTCGCGCCGCCGGAGAGGGCCCCGCTGGTGCTGAACGCGCCCATCGCGCCGGGCTATCTGCGCGATGTCGGCATCCTCGGCTGGCGGCGCCTCGCGGCGGGAACACCGCTCCGGCCGGCCATTGCCGCCGGCTCCATCGCGCTCGATGGCGAGCGTGAGCTCTCCTTCTCCGAGAGCGACCGGATCGCCATCCGCCTGGAGGAGGCGGCCTTCACCACGATCGATGTCGGCGCCTGCATGCACTATGCGGCGCACCATGCCCTCATGCATTCGAGCCGGGCGCCATCGCCGCGGCGCGTCGCATCTTGATGGAAGGAGGAGAGTCATGAGCAAGAACCCGTTCCCCCTGGGCAAGACCGGATTGCTGCAGGCCTATCGCACCATGCGCACGATCCGCGAGTTCGAGGAGCGTCTCCATGTCGAGTTCTCGCGCGGCGACATTCCGGGCTTCGTCCATCTCTATGCAGGCGAGGAGGCCGCGGCCACCGGCATCATGATGCATCTGAACGAGCGCGACCGCATCGCCTCCACCCATCGCGGCCATGGCCATTGCATCGCCAAGGGCGTGGATGTGCGGGAGATGATGGGCGAGATCTATGGCCGCGCCACCGGCGCCTGCCGCGGCAAGGGCGGCTCGATGCATATCGCCGATCTCTCCAAGGGCATGATGGGCGCCAATGGCATCCTCGGCGCCGGAGCGCCGCTCGCCTGCGGGGCCGGGCTCGCCGCCAAGTTCCGCGGCGATGGCGGGGTGGGCATCAGCTTCGTGGGCGACGGCGCCTCCAACCAGGGCATGTTCCTGGAGAGCCTCAATCTCGCCGCGGTCTGGAATCTCCCGGTCGTCTTCGTGGTCGAAAACAACGGCTATGCCGAATCCACCTCGCGCGACTGGGCCGTGGCGGTCGACAGCTATGTCGATCGCGCGGCCGGCTTCGGCCTGCCGGGCGTCACCGTCGACGGCACCGATTTCTTCGCCGTCCACGAGGCGGCGGGCGAGGTCATCAAGCGGGCGCGGGAGGGCGGCGGGCCCTCGCTGCTGGAATGCAAGATGATCCGCTTCTTCGGCCATTTCGAGGGCGATGCCCAGACCTATCGTGGCCCCAACGAGGTCGAGGACATCCGCCTCAACCGCGACTGCGTCAAGATGTTCACCGGCCGGCTGCTGGAGGCGGGCGTCGTCCAGAAGGCGGAGTTGGACGCGATCGACCGCGAGGTGGGGGCGCTGATCGAGGAAGCGGTCGCGGGCGCGAAGGCAGCACCGCTCCCCGCACCGAAGGAGCTTCTGACCGACGTCTACGTGGCCTATTGAGGGGAGAGCGGACCATGGCGCGCAAGATCAGCATGAGGCAGGCCCTGAACGAAGCCCTGGACCAGGAGATGGCCCGCGATCCCCGGGTGATCGTCATGGGCGAGGATATCGTCGGCGGCGCTGGAGGTGCCGGCGAGCGCGATGCCTGGGGCGGGGTGATGGGCGTGACCAAGGGCCTCTACGCCAAATATGGCGAGCGGCTCATGGATACCCCGCTCTCGGAGTCCGCCTATATCGGTGCGGCCATCGGGGCGGCCGCCTGCGGCATGCGGCCGGTGGCCGAGCTGATGTTCATCGATTTCATGGGCGTCTGCTTCGACGAGATCTTCAACCAGGCGGCCAAGTTCAAATACATGTTCGGCGGCAAGGCCGAGACGCCGGTGGTGATCCGGGCCATGGTCGGGGCGGGTTTCCGAGCCGCGGCCCAGCATTCCCAGATGCTGACGCCGCTCTTCACCCATATCCCGGGCCTCAAGGTGGTCTGCCCCTCCAATGCCTATGACGCCAAGGGGCTCCTGATCCAGTCGATCCGCGACAACGATCCGGTCATCTTCTGCGAGCACAAGAATCTCTACGGCCATGAGTCGGAGGTGCCGGCGGAGTCCTACGCCATCCCCTTCGCGGAGGCGAATGTGGTCCGCGAGGGCAAGGATGCGACCATCGTCACCTATGGCCAGATGGTCCATCGCGCGACAGCCGCGGCCGAGACGCTCGCCAAGAAGAAGATCGATTGCGAGGTCATCGATCTGCGCACCCTCTCGCCCATCGACATGGATACGGTGATCGACAGCGTCGAGAGCACGGGCCGCCTCGTCTGCGTCGATGAGGCTCATCCGCGCTGCTCCATCGCCAGCGATGTCGGTGCCAAGGTGGCGCAGGAGGCCTTCAAGTCGCTGAAGGCCGGCATCCAGATGGTGACCGCGCCCCATACGCCGGTGCCCTTCTCGCCGGCGCTGGAGGATATCTACGTGCCGACCGCGGGCCAGATCGCGGCGGCCGTCGAGAAGACCATGGCGCATTAGCGCCGGGGTCGGCTGAACGCCCCTTCCATCGAGGAACGCCATGACGGACAAACCAGCCTCCGACGATCGCATCAAGCCCATCGTGATGCCGAAATGGGGCCTCTCCATGAAGGAGGGGAAGGTGACGGGGTGGCTCGCAGAGGAGGGGACTAAGATAGACGTCGGCAAGGAGATCCTCGAGGTCGAGACCGACAAGATCGCCGGCGTCGTCGAGGCGGCCGATGCCGGCATCCTGCGCCGGCGCATCGGCGAGCCCGACACCGTCTATCCGGTGAAGGCGCTGCTCGGCGTCGTGGCCGATGACAGCGTCAGCGATGCGGAGATCGATTCCTATGTCGCGGGCTATGTGACGCCGGCGGCCGAGGATGATGGCGAGGAGGCGGGCGCCGCCCATGAGTTCCTCGATCTGCCCGAAGGCCGCATCCGCTATGCGAAGCGTGGCAGCGGGGCGAAGAACGTGATCCTGATCCATGGCTTCGGCGGCGATCTCGACAACTGGCTCTTCAACATCGATGCCCTGGCCGAGGACGCCACGGTCTATGCCCTCGATCTCCCGGGCCATGGCCAGTCGGTGAAGACGATCACCGATCCGACCCCGGCCGGCCTCGCCAGGACCGTGCTCGCCTTCGCCGATGCCCTCGGCCTCGGGGAGGTCCATCTCGTCGGCCATTCCCTGGGCGGAGCCATCGCCATCGAGGCGGCGCGCCAGTCAAAGGGCAAGGTGCGCTCCCTTGCGCTGATCGCCTCTGCAGGCCTCGGTCCGGAGATCAATGGCGACTACATCGCCGGCTTCGTAAAGGCCGCCTCGCGCCGCGAGATGAAGCCGGTGGTCGAGACCCTCTTCGCCGATCCGCAAAAGGTGACGCGCCAGCTCGTCGAGGATCTGCTGAAGTACAAGCGCCTCGACGGGGTGGAGGCGGCGCTGTCCACCCTGGCCGAGGGGACATTCAAGGACGGCCGCCAGCGGGCGCAGCTCGCCGGCGAAATCGGCAAGCTCGGGATTCCGGTGCTGGTCGTCTGGGGTGCGGAGGACCGCATTCTGCCAGCCGCCCATGCGGCCAACGCCAAGGGCGCCAGGACCGAGGTGATCGAGGGCGCCGGCCATATGGTCCAGATGGAAGCCGCGGCCCGGGTGAACGGGCTGCTGAAGGAGCATCTGGCGAAGGGTTAGTGCTCCGGAACCCGTCGAGGACTGAGGCGCTTTCTCTCCTCGTCATGGCCGATCTTGTCCCACGGCTGTCCGGTTGATCGCGACAAGCCCCGTTCTCTCCACCGTCATGGTCGGCGAAGGCCGACCATCCACGAGTTTGCCTGCCGTCGATAGCGGCATTTGACCAGGTATTATCGGCGTTTCCACGCGCGCAGGCGCCCCAAGACGTGGATGCTCGGGACAAGCCCGAGC
>DATFRE010000531.1:0-2151 GCA_035263545.1 Dongiaceae bacterium | reverse complement strand
CCCGCGCGCCTACAAGATCGAGGGTGGCGCCATCGTCAAGCGGGCGCCGGCGGACATGACGCCCTCCAAGCCGAAACCGATTCTGACTGCCGATGAGGTCGACCGCGTGCGCGCGGCGATTGCAAAGGGCGTGATATGAGGGCCGATGCCATGACCGATGCGATTCCCATCGAGACCAAGCTGCCGCCGTTGCGCCGCAAGCTCGCCGAGCTGAAGCAGGAATGGGAGACCGGCCAGCGCCGGCTCGCCGCACTCGACGCCCAGCGCCAGGACATCCGCGACACCCTGCTGCGTATAGCCGGCGCGATCCAGGTGATGCAGGAGCTGCTGGGCGAGACCGTCGAGGAGCCGAGCCTGCCCCGGCCCGCCGCGGGATAGGACATCGCTCATGGCGGGAGCCGCCAGCCGGCTGACGGTGGGGCGCCTCTCGATCGAGGCGAGGATTCCGCGCGATCAGCCGATACCACCCGGCATCGGCATCCGGCTCGAGGCGATGGCGCGCGAGGAGCTCCAGCCCTCCCTCGCCGATGCCCTGGAACCCCTCTGCCCGGAGAGCGATCCCGCCGTCTGGGTGATCCGTCGGCTCGATCTCGAGTTGCTCGTGGATGTCGGCTGGAACCGGGATCGGATGGCGCGGCGCTGGGCCCGGGAGTTCGCCCAATCGCTGACGCGAATCCTGCACGGCCCCGTGGATGGAAATGTCCTGCGGTTTCCCGATCGGGCGAGCTATCTCGCCCAGTTCCTGCGCGACCTGTCCTGCGACCGTGCCTGGGGGCGATGGTATTACGGCCCGTTCCGGGAGCTCGCCAGCCTGCCGCGCTCGGCGGCCATCCGCGAAGCCTTGGCGCGCGAGCCTGCGATCGCCGAGCCGGCGCTCCTGGCGCTCGCTGCCCAGTACGGCACCCGCGAGCTCCGGCAGGCGCTGACCGTCGCGGATGCGGCGAAGGTTCTGGAAATGATTCGAAGCACGGACTCCCCGGCCGAGCCGACAGCGGAGAGCGTCGAGGCCGCGATCGAGGCCTGGCCAGAGGCGCTTCCCGCCGCTGCCGGCGAGGCGCGGAGCAAGGCCGCGCTGGTGCTGCAGCTCGCGCTGCGGCTGAGCCGTCCTGGTATGCTTCGGCCGGTCGTGACCGCGGCGGTTGAGGGCCTCCTCGATCTGGTCGCGAGCTTGCGCCAAGCACACGATCCCGAGGCCTCGCTGGACAGCCTCCTTGCCGAACATGCCGAGCTTCGGGCGCCCACAGAGACTGCTGTCTCCACGGCATTGAAGAAGGCGGAGAGCCGGTCGCGGCTGATCGAGCTGGCGCGCACCGGGCCTGCCAAGGTCGTGGCCCTGCGGCCGGAAGGCCAGCGCCTCCCGACCGACTATGCTGGCCTTTTCCTGCTCTGGCGCTCGGTCGTGGCCCTGGGATTCGAATCCTTCTTCGCGGGCGATGCGACGCGCCGCGCGTTGCTGGCGGCGAAGCTGGCGGGCATGGCAGCCTTGGAAGACCCCGCGGTGCAGCTTCTCACTGGCGCGGAAGAGACGCCGAGTCATGGCGATCTATTGCGGGCCTTGCACGCGACCGCGGCCGAGGACATCTGGCCGCGCCTGCCCTCGGCCACATCCGAAGGCGAATGCCTGCGGCTGGAGGAGATCCCCTGGCCGGATGGCCGCCATCTCCTGCTGCTGCGCAATGCCGCCGGCGACAACTGGCTCTGGGCTGCGATCGTACCGCCGGACCGGGTGACCGAGAGCGCAGCCGAAGGCTTTGCCATCCTCGCCGCCCGACATCCCGGATTGGCGCCGGCGGCCGAGGGAGCCTATCTCGAGCGCATCCGGCCCATCCTGCCGGATCTGGCACATCTCGCTTTGCCCCAGTTGGAAGATGGATCGATCGAGGCGGCCGAGGAGCTGCCCTGGTCGCTGATGGCTCATGCGGTCTACCGCGATTTCGGCCGGCGTCTGCCCGGCTTTGCCTGGAGCAGCATCGGCCATCTCCACCGCAACTTCATCGCCGGCGAGGGCGAGCTCAGGATCGAGATCCGGGGCGACCGGCGCCAGATCACTGCGACCCTGCCCACCGCACCGCTGCAGGTCGTCTTGCGAATGACGGGCCTTTCCGGCAGCCGCTTCTCGCTGCCGGGCGAGCCGCCGACAGATGTCGTGCT
>DATFRE010000530.1:0-4540 GCA_035263545.1 Dongiaceae bacterium | reverse complement strand
CCTGTCACGCTCCCATCGAGCAGCAGGTCGGACATGATGAGCCGCCCGCCGGGCCGCACCACCCGCATGGCCTCCTCGAGCACCCGCCGCTTGTCGACGGAATAGAGCAGCGCCTCCTGGCACCACCAGACATCGCAGCTTGCATCGGGGAAGGGCAGGTGGTGGTAATCGGCGAAGCGGAACTCCACGAGGTGGGAGAGGCCCTCCTTGTCCGCCAGCAACTGGGCTTCCGAGAGTTGCATCTCGGCGATGTTTGTCGCCCGCACCCGGACGCCATGCTCCTTGGCCAGGAAGCGAGCGGTGCCACCGACGCCGCAGGCAGCCTCGATCACCATCTTGCCCGGCTCAAGATCGGCGGCGGCGGCCATATGCCGGTTGGCGCGCATCTGCGCGGGCAGCAGCGCTTCACCGGGTCGTTCGAAGAGGCCGAGATGCAGATTGCCGCCCCAGACGCGACTTTGCAGCTCCGCCAGCGCCGTATCGTAGGTCGCCCGGTAATGGGCCGCGGCGGCTTGGATCTCCTGATCGCTCATGCGCTCATTCCTCAGTACATGGATTTGACGGGGATGACACCTTTGCGTCCCGCATCCTCGGCATAAACACTGCGATCCCCCTGGCGTGCGTGGGCTTCCACAGCAACCGCCAGGCGGTCTGGGTCGAGCTCCACGCCCAGGCCTGGCCCCGTCGGGACCGGCATGGTAGCGTGCTCCGTCAGGCGGATGACTCCCGTCTTCACGACATCGCCCGCCAGCTCGAGCAGATGGGTGTCGAGGGCGTGGGGCAACGCCTGGACGGAGGCAGCCAGATGGAGATAGGCGGCGGTGCCGATCCCCATCTCGCCGGCGCTATGGAAGTTGAGGTTGAGCTGGAAGATCTCGCAGGCCCCCTGCAGCTTCTTGATCTGGCTGATCCCGCCCCACTCGAAGATATCGCCCAGCACCACATCGACGGAGCCGAGGCGAAGACCCACCGCCACGCCGTCGAGATCGATGACGCACATATTCGTCGCCAGCGGGATGCCGACGCGCCGGCGCACACGCGCCATGCCCTCGTTTCCCCAGCAAGGATCCTCGTAATATTCGAGGTCGAGAGGCTCGATCCTCTTGCCGATGCGGATGGAGGTCGCCGGCGAATAGATGGCCTGCGGATCGTAGCGCAGCTTTGCCGCCGGAAAGGCCGCGCGCAGCGCCTGTAGCGTCTCGATCTCCTCCTCCGGCGTCTTGACTCCGCCCTTGTACTTGAGCGTGGCGAAGCCATGCGCCTCGACGAGGCGGCGGGCATGGGCCATCATTTGCTCGGTGGTATCGATCTCGCCCTGCCCGCTGCCATCGGCGAGCCGGTGATAGAGATAGGCGGCGAACGGGATCTCCTCGCGCAACCTGCCGCCCAAAAGACGGCAGAGCGGCAGGCCGGTCGCCTTGCCCATGAGGTCCCAGCAGGCGAGCTCCAGCCCCGCAATCGCGCAATGCCCGCACTTGCCGTAATAGAGCGGGACGAAGGTCGCCTTGCTCAGGATGCGCTCGATATCGAAGGGGTTCTCGCCCAGGAACATCGCAGCGATCTCGGTCTCGATCAGCGCCTTGGTGACCTCCCCGCCCAACGTCTCACCCAGTCCGACCAGCCCGTCATCGGTATGCATCCGGATGACAAGCCGCGTCCAATCCGCATTGGCGCCGCCCGACCAGCGGATCGGCGCCACGAAGGGAATATTGACGACCAGCACCTCGATCCGCGAGATCCGCATGCCGCCTCTTCCCTACCAGGGTGCGCCGCCGGCGACGATGATGTCCTCGCCGGTGATGCCGCGGGCTTCCTCTCGGCAGAGGAATAAGGCGAGCGCGGCGATCTCGCTTCTTTCGATCAACCGCTTCTGCGGATAGCCCGCGGCGATCATCCGAAGATTTTCATCCACATCGCGCCCCTGCCCGTCCTGGCGCACGCGATGGCTGGAGCCGATGCGGGTCAGACCTGTATCGACAGTGCCCGGGCTGATGGTGTTGCAGGTCACGCCCTGGGACGCACCCTCCAGCGCGATGCAGCGAGCGAGGCCCAGCAGCCCGTGCTTGGAGGCGCAATAGGCAGCATGGCGGGCGAAACCGATGCTCGACGCCGTCGATCCGATATTGACGATGCGGCCCCATCCGGCGGCCAGCATGGCCGGCAGGCAGCGTCTCGCGGTCCGGTAAGCACCCGTCAGATTGATGTCGAGCACGGTAGACCAGGTCTCGTCCCCGGCTTCGGTCATCAGCTCCTGGGCGCAAACCCCCGCCGCGTTCACCAGGATGGCGATAGGGCCCAGGGCCGCCACGGCCGCGCGGTGGAAGCCCTCGACCGAATTGTCCGAGCGCAGATCGAAAGGCGAGAGAAAGCAGCGCGCGCCAGCGGCCTCGATCTCCGCCTTCGCCTTTTGCATCTCCGATTCCGACGGTCGGGTGGAATAGGCGGCGCCGATGCCGACGGAGTCCGGCAGCGAGCCGATGGCAATATCAGCGCCGGCACGGGCCAAGGCCAGGGCGATGGCCTGTCCGATCCCGGTGGCGCCGCCGGTCACCCAGGCGGCACGTCCGGCGAGGAATCGCGCCGGCTGCTGCTCTGCCAGCGACAGGGCGGCTGTCACGAGCCCTTGGCCACGGTCAAGCCCAGGACGAAGCCGGCCCTGAGCGCGGTCAGATCATCGGCGACGGTGACGAGAGCCGCACCGCACCGGCGCGCGAAGTCGAAGACCTTGGCGCCGGGGGCGGGCAGCGCCCAGATCTTTCCGCTGGCACCCGCGGCATCGGCGATCCTGGCCAAGTCCGCCAGATCCTTCTCCGTGGCCCGGAACGCACCGCGCCCGCGTGTCATGGAAAGATCGCTGGGCCCGACGAAAAGTCCGTCGACAGTGTCGAGGGCCGCGATGGCGGCGGCATCGGCGAGGGCGCCTGGCGTCTCGATCATCGGCAGGCACAGCGTCCGGCGGTTCTCCTGCTGGTAGAAATCCGGCGCGACTGCGCCATAGTTCATGGTGCGGCTATATCCGACGCCACGTGAGCCGAGAGGCGGATATTTCGCCAGCGGGGTCGCCGCCCGCGCATGGGCGAGGTCGGCGATCTGGGGCAGGATCACGCCATCGACCCCGGCATCCAGCGCTTGCTGGATGGCGACGCGCTCCGCTGCAGCGACCCGCGAATAGACGGTCAGCCCCAAGCGCTTGCAGGCAAGCGTCAGCCGGTCGGCCTCCGGTTGCGGCATGACCCCATGCTCATGATCGAAGATGACAGCATCATAGCCGCAAAGCGCAGCGATCTCGCAGGCCGGAAGGCTCGGATATTCGAGCCAGAAGGCGAGCGCCGGCTTCGCCCCCCCGGCGTTGCGGCGCGATTTGGCGGATTTGCGCTTTGCCTTCACCATTGCGAGCCCATGGCGATGGTGATGTCCTGGCCTTCGATGCCGAGCGCCTCCGGCCGGCAGAGGAAGACGGCGAGCGCGCCGACCTCTCCCGGCGAGAGATAGCGTTTCTGCGGCAGGCTCTCGGCAACTTTGGCCCGATACTCCTCGACCGAGACGTCGAGCCCGGCGATTTCGATCTCCATGCGCGATGCCGAGAGATTGCTGTCGGTATCGACGAAGCCAGGATTGAGCGCATTGCAGGTGACGCCATAGGGCGCGCCCTCCAGCGCGACGCAGCGGGTGAGGCCCAGCAGCCCCGATTTGGAGGCGCAATAGGCGCCGTGCATCGGATAGCCGACATTAGCGGCGGTCGATGCGAAATTGACGATGCGGCCCCATCTGCGCTCGATCATCCCCGGCAGGCAGCGCTTGATGGTGCGATAAGGCCCGGTCAGGTTCACCTCTAGCATGCGATGCCAGATCTCGTCGGGGTGATCGGCGATGTATTTGCGGGCCGAAGAGCCGGCGGCGTTGATCAGGATGTCGATCTTGCCGAAGGCAGCGAGGATCGCCCGGTAGGAGGCATCGACGGACTCGTCCGAGCAGACATCGAGGGCAAAGGCTATCCCGCGTACGCCCAAGGCTTCGATCTCACTTTTGGTGCGGGCAAGACTGTCATCTGGGGGCGTATGGCAGTTCTGACCGGTAAGGACAGCACCGCGCTGGCTCGACACTAGGGAGCCGATGGCGACATCGGCGCCGGCGGCGGCGAGACCCAGCGCCGTGGCCCGCCCCATGCCGGAGGCGCCACCGGTCACCCAGGCCGTCCTGCCCGCCAGAAATCGCTCGCTCATGGTCGCCTCCCACGCGGGTACGATGTGCCACCGCGCGAGGACAGACAAACGGCGGCTTTGCAGCGGCAGTCTAGGTTGACAGCGCGAAGGGCTTTTGGTCGGATTACGCCAGAGTTTTGACCGGAAGCGCCAGGAGCCGCCGAGGAAGCGGCGCGGCAGCAGGGGGCAAGATGAAGGAGGCTATCCCGGGTGGCCCGGCGGTGCGGATCGGGTTCTTCCTGGTGCCAAACTTTCCCATGCTGGCCTTCTCGGCGGCCATCGAAGCCCTCAGGGTCGCCAATTGGGTCAGCGGGCGCACCCTTTATGAATGGACTCTC